>NZ_JRMM01000097.1:0-16738 GCF_000972905.1 Mycobacterium sp. UM_Kg27 | reverse complement strand
TGTGTATAAGAGACAGGTCAGGCGCTGACCTCCAACCCGGGCGTGGACATCTTCTCCTTCACCGGCAGCTCGGCCGTCGGCAAGGAGATCGGCAAGCGCGCCGCGGACCTGCTCAAGCCGTGCACGCTGGAGCTCGGCGGCAAGTCGGCGTCCATCATCCTCGAGGACGTCGACCTGGCATCGGCCATCCCCATGCTGGTGTTCTCCGGGATCATGAACACCGGGCAGGCGTGTGTCGCCCAGACCCGCATCCTGGCGCCCCGCTCGCGCTACGAGGAGGTCGTGGAGGCGGTCAAAAACTTCGTCACCGCGCTGCCGGTCGGCCTGCCGGATGACCCGGGCGCTCAGATCGGTGCGCTGATCAGCGAGAAGCAGCGCGAGCGCGTCGAGGGCTACATCGCCAAGGGTATTGAGGAAGGCGCCCGGCTGGTCTGCGGCGGCGGCCGCCCCGAGGGGCTGGACTCCGGCTTCTTCGTGGAGCCGACCGTGTTCGCCGACGTGGACAACTCCATGACGATCGCCCAGGAGGAGATCTTCGGGCCGGTGCTGTCGATCATCGCCTACGACACCGAGGACGACGCGATCGCGATCGCCAACGACTCGGTGTACGGACTGGCCGGCAGCGTGTGGACCTCCGATGTCCCGCGCGGGATCGAGATCGCGAGCAAGATCCGGACCGGCACCTACGGGATCAACTGGTACGCCTTCGACCCGTGCTGCCCGTTCGGCGGCTTCAAGAACTCCGGCATCGGCCGGGAGAACGGCAAAGAGGGCGTCGAGCACTTCACTCAGCAGAAGAGCGTGCTAATGCCGATGGGCTACACCCTGGACGCCTGATCGGAGCGTCCCGGAGCAGTTCACCTTGCCGTTGAGGCAACGGTAAGCCCCTATACTGCCGTGCGTGGGCGTGCTGGTGTGGTTTGCACCCTGGGCGGTGTACTGGGTGCTGGTGGGCAACGCGCCACCGGTGATCGCGGCGGCGGTGGCGTTGGTCTTTGCGTTCAGCGTCGTGGTCAGCGGCCGCGGCTCCTCGTTACGCCTCCTGGGCATCGGGGCCGTTGCGACGTTCGCGGTGCTGGCGGTATTGCCGCTGGTGTCCACCGGGGCGCAGCACTGGGTGCTGGCATTGAGTGTCGCCGGACTGTTCGCGACGCTGCTCGCCGGCATCGCGCTGGGCAGATCGGTGGTGGAAGCCGTCGTGAAGGCGGATCTGCCGGCGGCGGTGGCGCAGTCGGAGCTGTTCGGTCCCGTCGTGCACCGGGTGACGTGGATCTGGCTGGGCGCTGTGACGGCAATGTTCGTCTCGGCGGTGATCCCAGCGCTCCTGCTGCCCGCCGCCGGCACACCGCTGAATTATCTGTGCTACTGGGTCATTCCGGTCACGGTTCTGGCCGCCGCGGCGATCGCATCGCGCATCGTGGCGGATCACATGACGGCCGGCTTCGGCGATGCGGTGCGCAAGACGAGCTTTGTCGCCTTCGTCGACCTGGAGATCGATCAGCTGTACTACCTGGCCACCGAACACGCCAACCGTGAGGTCGCCCCCGGCGAGGAGGCCTACAACGTCACCGTCGGCACCAAGGGAACACCGCTGTCAGGCGACGACACCCGGGTGTCGTGGCCCTCGACCTACAAGGTTCGGCAGCGCCGCAGCTGACCGGCGGCTCAGCCGTTGAGGCGGCGCCTTCGATGCTCGATACAGCGCCCCACCTGGGCGCGGTAGTAGTCTTCGTCGCGCCCGCCGGCGGTGTACAGCCGCGCGCCGAGCCGGTCCCGGAGCTCGTCGAGATCCACCTGATCGGCGGTGGCGTTGGCCAGCACCCAGTCGACGGCAGCTTCGCTGCCCTGTTCCCGGCAGATCCGCTCGGCCTGTTTGGCCGCAGCACGCTTGTGAAACCTGGCGAACCCCCGCCTGCTCCAGGCGCGCAACTCCAGGGCTTCCAGGTCCAGCAGTTCGCGCAACACCGACAACGGCCCGTCCGGCACGGTCTTGAACGGTGCCACGTCGACGAAAGCCAGTGCGCCGTCGCGACGCCGGATCGCCTCGATGTCCGGTTCCACCACGACCGCGCCGCGGCCCTGGGCCAGCTCATGGGCCCACCGAACGATGGCATAGCCGCGATCGGCAAGCCGGTATTTCCGGGTGTGGGTGTCCACCGCAGGGCGCTTTCGCTAGAACGCGTCCTCGGCGAGATCCATCAACGCGAGGTCCTCGCTTTCCACCATTCGGCGATCCGCGGCGAGCCGGGGTAACACGTTGGCCGCGAAGAACTTTGCCGCCGCCACCTTGCCGCGGTAGAAATGCTGCTCGTCGCCGGACGCTCCTTGGTCCAGTGCCGTCAGCGCGATCTCGGCCTGACGCATCAGCAGCCAGCCGATCATCAGATCGCCGACGGCCAGCAGGAACCGCACCGAACCCAAGCCCACCCGATAGAGCTCTCGGGCGTCCTGCTGTGAGCCGAACATGTATCCGGTCATGGCGGCCACCATCGCCCGCGCGTCGTCGAGCGCGGCGGCCAGCAACTTGCGCGAATCGGCCAGTTCCTTGTGACCGTCGGCGTCGTCGAGCAACGCCTCGATCTGGCCCACCAGATGCGCCAGCGCCACACCGCGGTCACGAGCGATCTTGCGAAAGAAGAAGTCCTGGGCCTGAATCGCCGTGGTGCCCTCATACAGCGAATCGATCTTGGCGTCACGGATGTACTGCTCGATCGGATAGTCCTGCAGGAAACCCGAGCCGCCGAACGTCTGCAACGATTCGGTCAGGTACTGGTAGGCACGTTCCGAACCGACACCCTTGACGATCGGAAGCAGCAGGTCGTTGACCCGTTCGGCCATCTCGGCGTCAGCGCCCGAGACCTGCAAGGCGACTTGCGGGTTCTGGTGGGCGGCAGTGTAGAGATACAGCGCCCGCATCCCCTCTGCGTAAACCTTCTGCATCATCAGGGCGCGCCGCACATCCGGGTGATGGATGATCGACACCCGCGGCGCGGTCTTGTCCGTCATCTGGGTCAGGTCGGCCCCCTGAATGCGGGTCTTGGCATATTCCAGCGCGTTGAGGTAGCCGGTTGACAGCGTGGCGATTGCCTTGGTTCCCACCATCATTCGGGCATATTCGATGACGCGGAACATCTGCGCGATGCCGTTGCGGCTGTCGCCGACCAGCCACCCTTTCGCCGGAACGCCGTGCTGTCCGAAGGTGAGTTCGCAGGTGGTCGAAACCTTCAGTCCCATCTTGTGTTCCAGGCCGGTGACGAACACCCCGTTGCGCTCGCCGGGCTCCCCCGTCTCGGGATCCGGCAGGAATTTAGGTACCAGAAACAGGCTGAGCCCCTTGGTTCCCGGTCCGGCACCCTCGGGACGGGCCAGGGTCATGTGCATGATGTTCTCGAACATGTCGTCGGTGTCGCCGTTGGTGATGAATCGCTTGACGCCGTCGATGTGCCAGGTGCCGTCGGGCTGCTCGATGGCCTTGGTGCGGCCCGCTCCGACGTCAGAACCGGCGTCGGGTTCGGTGAGCACCATGGTGGCGGCCCAGTTCCGGTCGATCACCATGGACGCCCAGTGCCGCTGCTGTTCGTTTCCCAGCCCGTAAAGGATGTTGGCGAAGATCGGGCCGGCCATGAAGATGAACACCGCAGGGTTGGCGCCCAGCGCCAATTCGTTGATCGCCCAGGACACCATCGACGGCGCCGGCACCCCGCCGACCGCCTCGTCCAGGCCGATCCGGAACCACTCGCCCTCCTTCCAGGCCCGCAGGGACTCCTTGAAGGGTTCGGGCAGCGTGACGCTGTGGGTGGCCGGGTCGAACACCGGCGGATGGCGGTCGCTGGAGGCAAAGGACTCGGCCACCGGCCCCTCGGCGAGCCGGGCGGCTTCGGCCAGCATCTGGCGCACGGTGTCGCCGTCGAGATCTCCGAACGCGCCGTCAGCCAAGCACTGCTCCAGGCCCAGCAGTTCGAACAGATTGAATTCCAGGTCGCGCACATTGCTCTTGAAGTGACCCATCATTCCAGCATGCACCTTGATGCGGCGCAGGTCGCCGGAATCGCAACGTTCTAACGCACTACGTGCAATCCCCACTGTCGCAGGATCGGCTCCACCAGGACGAAGTCGGTGCTCGAGTCGTCGTCGACCGGTCCGCCCTGCAGAATCCCGACCGCGCTGACGGTGCCGTCCGGGTTGACCACGAAGCCGGGGCTGCCGCTGTCACCGATGGTGCTGTACACGCGGGTTTCCACCAGGTTGCCGTTGACGGCGGTCACCGGACCGCAGGTCTCACCTGTCTGGGCACCGACCTTGCAGATCGTCATACCGACGTGGATCTGATCCGGCGGCAGCACACCGGCCACCGGATAACGGCCAGCGATCTTGGGGTTGGGCCGGCCGGCATCGGGCTCGAGCCGGATGATCGCGGCGTCGCGGTCCTCGCCATTGTCTTCGCTGGCGGTGATGATTCCGAGCGGCGTCTCGAAGATGTCGGTCCACTGCGACCCGTCGTGCGAATCGCAGTGACCGCTGGTCAGCAGGTAGTAGCCGCCGGCGTCGTCCTGGGCCAGAAAGCCCGCTGTGCAGCTGCTGCTGTCGTCCAGCAACTCGATGCCCGGCATCGGCCCGGCCGACGCGATGCCGGCGAAGCTCAGGCCCGCGGCTGCCAGGACGCCCGCCAACGCGATCTTGACCATCAGGTGTCCAGCACCGATGCCACCTTGGTCTCGACGTCGCCCAAACCGGCGAGATCGATGCCGAAGCGGTCGGTCAGAGCCTCACACACCTGCGCGGCGTCGTCGAACCGAATCCGCTCGGTGCCGCTGCGGGAGTGGATCGCCAGGTTGCGACCGCGCAGGTTCCAGCGGGCATCGTCGGTCACCAGCGCCACACTGAGGCCGACGACGAAGTTCGACTCGGGGTAGGTGGACACGTACCAACTGCCCACCTGCATGTCGATCAGCGGCCGTGGCTGCAGTCCCACGATGTACAGCGGCCGCCAGCGCTCGCCGATCAGTGTCTCCAACACCCATTCATCTGCGCCGCTACCGCGGGTACGCAGCCGGAACGGCTCGTGGGAGGTCTGCTGAACCTCGTCGGGGATCATCGGGATCGGTGCCGTGGGCGTCTGCCCGCCGAATCCCACGTCGACGAGATAGCGCTGCCCGGCCCCCGGGATCGTCACCGCCAACGCCTGGTGGGTCTGCGGATGCGACGGCCCGTCCAGTCCCTCCGGGCTCATCCACACCACCCGCCCGGCCAGTCGCTCGGCTCCGAAGCCGAGCGCGCACAGCACGTCGCGCATCAGGTTGTTGTGCTCGTAGCAGTAGCCACCGCGACGTCGCGCCACCAGCTTGGCGCACAGTGCGGCCGAGCTGAGGTCGATCACCGGAACACCCATCAGTGGGTCGAGATTCTCAAACGGGATGCCGCGGACGTGCGCGGACACCAGGGCGGTGAGCGTCTCATGCGTCGGCTCGGTGCCACCGCGATAGCCGATGCGGTCGAAGTACGCCTGCACGTCGATGCGGAGCTCCCTTCGGCTACCCGGAACAGTTCGCTGATGGTATCCACCAGGGGTCCTGACCCGGTAACATGTTCAAAACTAGAACACGTTTCACTTAAGGGGGCCGTGGTGGACACGCCGGACAACGACTGGTCGGACGACCTTCCCCGGCCCATCACGAAGTGGGACCCGGGTCTGACCGAACGGGTCATGGGCCTGTTACGACCGTTCATCAAGGGCTACCACCGTGCTGAGGTGCGCGGCTTGGAGTCGTTCCCCAACGGCGGCGCACTGGTGGTGTCGAACCATTCCGGTGGCCTGTTCGCGATGGACGTGCCGGTGTTCGCCACCGGTTTCTACGAGACATTCGGCTACGACCGCCCGGTTTACACGCTCAGCCACGACCTGATCTTCACCGGCGTCACCGCGGACTTCTTCCGCAAGACCGGGTTCATCCCGGCCAACCATGCCAACGCCGACGAGGCGCTGCGCTCCGGCGGCGTGGTGGTGGTCTTCCCCGGCGGCGACTACGACGTCTACCGGCCGACGCTGGAAGAGAACAAGATCGACTTCGGCGGCCGCAAGGGCTACATTCGCGCCGCGATCAACGCCGGTGTGCCGATCGTGCCGACGGTCGGGATCGGCGGCCAGGAAAGCCAGTTCTACCTGTCCCGCGGCACCGGACTGGCCAAGGCGCTGCGCCTGGACAAGCTGATGCGGGTCAAGATTCTGCCGATCTCGTTCGGCTTCCCCTTCGGCCTGTCCGCGGTGCTGCCGGTCAACCTGCCGCTGCCCACCAAGATCGTGATGCAGGTGTGCGAGCCGATCGACATCATCGCCGAGTTCGGCGAGGACCCCGACATCGACCTCGTCGACGCGCACGTGCGTGCCGTCATGCAGAAAGCGCTGGACAAGCTCGCCAGCGAACGCCGTCTGCCGGTCCTGGGCTGAACGCGATGGGCCTTTTCGACTCGCTAAACCGGGTCGGCTCGATGCTGGTGACCTTCACCCGGGCCGGACTGTTGGCGCCCATGCGCCCTGACAAGTACCTGCGGATCGCCGCCGCCGCGGCCGCCGAGGGCGGCACCACCACTACCGGTATCGCCATGGCAGCCCAGCGCTGCGGTGACCGCCCGGCGATCATCGACGAGCACGGCACCTGCAGCTACGCCGAACTCGACCGGCGCTGCAACGCGCTGGCCGCCGGCCTGCAACGGCTGCCCGGCCGGACGCCGCAGGCGATCGCGTTGATGTGCCGTAACCACCGCGGCTTCATCGAGGCGCTGGCGGCCGCCAATCGGATCGGCGCAGACGTGTTGTTGCTCAACACCAGCTTCGCTGGCCCGGCGTTGGCCGAAGTCGTCGCCCGCGAAGGCGTCGACCTGATCTTCTACGACGAGGAGTTCACCGCCGCCGTGGATCTGGCCGTGCCGGCCGGCTCGGGGTGTACGCGGGTAGTCAGTTGGGCCGACAGTGCGGTCCCCGGCCTGACGGCAGACGAGTTGATCAACGCCAATGCCGGCCGCCGACCGGCCAAAGCGTCTCGTAGCGGCAAGCTGGTCATGCTCACCTCCGGAACCACCGGCACCCCCAAGGGGGCTCGTCGCTCCGGCCGCGGTGGAGGCGGAATCGCCGACCTGCAAGCCATTTTCGACCGGATCCCCTGGCACACCGAGGAAACCGTGGTCATCGCCGCGCCGATGTTCCACGCCTGGGGGTTCTCCCAGCTGGCGCTGGCGCTCACCATGGCGTGCACGATCGCCACCCGACGGAAATTCGATCCCGAAGCCACCCTGGGACTGATCGAGTCCAACCAGGCGGCCGGGCTGTGCGTCGTACCGGTCATGTTCGACCGGATCATGGCGCTGCCCGATGATGTTCGATCCCAATACCCTTGTAAGTCACTTCGGTTCGCAACAGCCTCTGGTTCACGGATGCATCCCGACGTGGTGACGGCGTTCATGGACACCTTCGGCGATGTGGTCTACAACAACTACAACGCCACCGAAGCCGGCATGATCGCGCTGGCCACACCGGAGGACCTGCGCTACTCCCCCGACACCGCCGGCCGTCCGGCCCCGGGGAGCGAGATCCGAATCCTGGACGCCGATTTCGCCGAGGTTCCGACCGGGGTGACCGGGCAGATCTTCGTTCGCAACTCCTCGCAGTTCGACGGCTACACCGGCGGCGATTCGAAGTTGTTCCACGACGGTTTCATGGCGTCCGGCGATTTGGGCTACTTCGACAGCACCGGCAGGCTTTTCGTGGTCGGACGGGATGACGAGATGATCGTCTCGGGGGGAGAGAACGTCTACCCGATCGAGACGGAGAAGGCGCTGATCAAGCATGGCGCCGTCGCAGAGGCCGCGGTGATCGGTGTCGACGATGCCGACTTCGGACAGCGACTGGCGGCCTTCGTGGTGTTGACGCCGGGTAGCTCAGCCTCGCCCGAGGAACTGAAGCAGCACGTCCGGGAGAATCTGGCCGGCTACAAGGTGCCGCGCGATATCACCATCATGGATGCGCTGCCGCGCAACAACACCGGCAAGGTCCTGCGTCGCGAACTGCAGGCGCTGGCAGCGTCCGACTGAGACCTAAGCGGGCGCCATCGCCGACTCGACGGTGGTCAGCTCCTCGGAAAACCCAGCAGCACGGCGGATCTCGATGAACTCGTTGACCAGTGCGGTGGTCACCTCATGCGGATCTTCAACGGTGGCACCGTCAGTCAGCACCGAGATGTTGAGCTGGTCGACATAGCTCCACACCGTGATGTTCAGACCACTGCCGGCGGTCAACGGCCCCACCGAATAGATCTCGGTGACCAGCGCACCGCCGACCCTGCCACGCTCCCGCGGGCCGGGAACATTGGAGATGTTGAGGTTGAGAACCTTGTTCTGACCGTCCTTGCCCGACAACCACCGGAACAACGACTCCGCCGGCGCGGGCGGCAGGTACGCCGACCACCGGCTGACCAGCTCTGGTCCGACCAGGTGGTGGGCCTCCTTGGCCAGATCAGCCGCCTCCCGAGCTTTAGCGATCCGATCCCGCACGTCGGCCACGTCGACCGGCAAGGCCACCAGCACTCCAGAGAACCGATTGCCGGAGATCCGGTCGGCAGAGAAGTCGAAGCTCATCGGCACCGACGCCAATAGCGGATGATCCGCCTTTCCGTCGTAGCGCAGCAGCAGCGTGCGCAACGCCCCGGCTGAGATGGCCAGCACCAGATCGTTGATGGTGACACCCAACTGCTTGCTGGTCGCCTTGATATCGGCCAGCGCCAGTGTTGCGGTGGCGAAGCGCCGTTCCGGGGTCAGCACGTGGTTGAGGAAACTCGGCGGCGGAGTGAACGGCCGAGTCAGGTCGGCGGAGAGCTTGCGCGTGCTACGCCGGACCCGCCCGATACCGGCCGCCGTGTAGCCGATGGTCGCCGGGATCTTGCCCATCTGCCGGAAATGGTCGCGGAACGCTGAGCGCACCAACTGTCCGCTGGTGGGGGCGGGATCGGTTTCGTAGGAGTCGTGCTCGTGCTGTGGGCCGGCCACCAGGTCCATTCCGCGGGCCATCAGGTTCGCCGACGCGATCCCGTCGGCCAGGGCGTGGTGGATCTTGCCGACCACCGCGATCCGGTTGTTTGCCAGCCCGTCGATGAAGTACATCTCCCACAACGGCCGGCTACGGTCCAGCGGCGTGCTGCCGATCTCGCCGATGGCCTCATCGAGTTCGCGGCGGCCGCCCGGAGCGGGCAGCGACCACGGCCGGATGTGGTAGGCCAGGTCGACTTCGCAGTTCTCCCGCCACATCGGGTGATGGAACTTACCGGGGATGTCCACCAGTTGGTATCGGAACGGATCCAACTTGTAGAGCCGGCCGTGGATCACCCGCCGAAAGGCTTCGACGTCGAACCCGCGCCGATCGGCGTCCAGCTCGATCACCGCGATCTTCAAAGTGTGCATGTGCACGTTTGCCGTCTCGCTGTACAGCAGAACCGCATCCCACCCGGTGAGCCGCTTCACCCGTGACCCCTCGTCATGCAGGGACCATACCGTGGCGTACGGGTTCAGATGATCTGTTTGCTCCCGACGGTGGTGCGGTCGCGGTGAATCTGGTTGAGAAACAAACCGATTGCCGTGCTCATCGCACCGGTGCGCGCGCCATCGGTCATGTCGAAACCATGCCCTGCACCGGGCAGCTCCAGGTAGCCGACCTTGGAACGCGACACCGCCCGCAATCGGTCGGCGAAGCTACGGGCTTGCTGCACCGGGATGACCGTGTCGGCGCTGCCGTGCACCACCAGGAACGGCGGCGCATCCGGATGCACCCGCGCGATCGGGGAGGCCTGCCGGTAGATGTCGCCATGGCGCCGCATCGAGCGACCGACCACGACCCGCTCCAGGAAATCGACGAAGGCGACCCGCTCGCGGGTGGAGCGGTCTTCCCAGTCGTAGCGGCCGTAGATCCCCACCACGGCGTCGACTGAGGTGTCCCCACCTGCCGGCAGTTGGTCGGCGAACTCGAAGTCGACCGCACTGCCGGTCAGCCCGGCCAGGGCGGCCAGATGCCCGCCGGCCGAGGCACCCGCCACGGCAACGAAGCTGCGGTCACCGCCGAATTTGTCGACGTTGGCGCGCGCCCAGGCGATCGCGGTCTTGACGTCGACGATGTGGCTCGGCCACCGGTTGTGCGGTGCGACCCGGTAGTCGATCGACAGACACACCCAGCCCTGCTCGGCCAGATGGGACAGCAGCGCATAACCCTGCAACAGCCGGCTGCCATGCACCCAGGCACCACCGGGGACGTAGATCAGCACCGGGGCGGGACCGTCGGGCAGCTCGCGGGACCGCCACACATCGAGTACCTGCGCGGGGTCGCTGCCGTATTGCACCCCGGAGCGATAGATGTTCCGGCGGTGCTGCAGCGCCTTTGCCACCGGCGGCGCCTGCTCCGGCTCGGGCCAGTCGATGTCGAGATCGGCTGCCGAGACCACCCCACGCAGCGCGGCATCGCTGACCACGTGGGTCTGCTCGCGCTCCTGCTTGCGGACGGCCGCGGACCCCGGGGCCAGCCAGGACTTAGCGGCGCTGGAGAAGAACTCCGGCATATGACGGGTGCCCCACACCCCCATCGCGGTCATCCCGCCCAGGGGTTCCAGGTGCTTCCCGACCACCGGCAACGACGCTGAGGCGACGCTGAACGCCAGCAGATAGTCGGCCGTTCGGGCTCGCTTCAGCCAGCGCAGCCGGCCAGCCAGGTTAAGTCCGGTCTCCGGGGTCTGCGATCGTCCCGTCATTCGCGCAGGGTATCGCGTTTGGGGTCGGAGGCGGTCGCAATCGGGTGGGTTGGCGGCGCCGCCGATCCGGCGCCAGCGATACTGAGCCGATGGTAAGCAGCGGGTTCCATCCAGATCTGCGCAGAACTGCCCGGTTCCTTCCGCGTGGCGGGCTCGGGCGCCGGACCCTGCCGGTGCTGCAGGCCCTCACCGGGATGCAGGGCCGACGCACCCCCGCCGACGTCGAGGTCTTGGGTTTGCCCTCGGGGGCCACCATCCGGGTTTTTCGGCCGCCGAATCGCACCGCCGATCCCGCGCCGGCACTGCTGTGGATCCACGGTGGCGGCTACGTCATCGGCACGGCAGCCCAGGATGACCGGCTCTGCCGCAGGTTCAGCACGGAACTGGGTGCCACGGTCGCGTCGGTGGACTACCGACTGGCGCCCCAGAACCCCTATCCCGCCGCGTTGGAGGACTGCTGGGCGGCACTGACCCGGCTCGCGGAGCTGCCCGGGGTCGATCCGGCCCGGATCGCGATCGGCGGTGCCAGTGCCGGCGGCGGGCTGGCCGCGGCCCTGGCGCAGTTGGCCGCCGACCGCGGCGAGGTCTCCCCCGTGCTGCAGCTGCTGGTGTACCCGATGCTGGACGATCGCAGCGCGGCACTGCCGGCCAATCGGAGCTACCGACTGTGGAATCCGCGGAGCAACCTGTTCGGCTGGACCGCCTATCTGGGCGACACGGATCCGCAGATCGCGGTGCCGGCACGACGTGCCGACCTGAGCGGGCTGGCGCCGGCCTGGATCGGGGTGGGCACCTTTGATCTGTTCCACGACGAGGATCTGGCCTACGCAGAGCGACTGCGGCAGGCCGGCGTGCCCTGCGAGGTGGAGACCGTCCCCGGGGCATTCCACGGGTTCGACCTGTTGAGGCCCAAAGTCGCGGTGTCACGGGTGTTTTTCGCCCGACAGTGCGAGAGCCTGCGTAACGCCTTCGGCCGGGGGGCCTGAGCGGTGGCCGGTTCCAGCCCCGAAGAACTGCGGGCGCTGCGGGGCGCGGTCGCAGAGTTGATGACCAAACGCTCGCCCGACGACGATGTCTGGTCCGAGTTGGCGGCGATGGGCCTGCTCGGACTGTTGGTGCCCGAGCAGTACGGCGGTGCGGATGCCGGACTGGTCGAGGTAGGCGTGGTCGCCGAAGAGCTGGGCCGGGTCCTGTACTCCGGTCCGTACCTGTCGACGGCGGTGCTCGCGGTCAATCTGCTGCTGGCAGTGGACGACCCGGCACAACGCGAGGCCGTGCTACCGGCGATCGCCGCCGGGCGCACCCGGGTCACGGTCGCATTCGCCGAGAGCGATTCCACCCGACCACCCGCCACACCGGCTACCACGGCCCGCGGTGGATTGGTCTCCGGCGAGAAGCGGTTCGTGCTCGACGCGGACACCGCCGACCTGCTCTACGTTCTGGCGGACGCCGAGGACGGACCCGGGATCTTCGCCGTCGACCCGGCCGGAGCGGGCGTCACCGTGGAACCACTGACCACCGTCGACCCCTCCCGCCGGCTGTGCCTGGTCCGGTTGACGGACGCCCCGGCGACCGCGGTCGGCTCGGCCGGAGCCGGGGTCGCCGCCTTGACCGCTGCGCTGGACCGTTCCGCGGTGGCACTGCTCGGTGAACAGGCCGGTGCCGCCAGGTTCGCCATGGAGATGGCCCGCGACTACGCCAAGACCCGCTTCCAGTTCGGCCGCGCCATCGGCAGCTTCCAAGCCGTCAAGCACATGTGCGCCGACATGTTGTTGGAGGCCGAGTCGGCGGTGACGGCTGCTCGCCAGGTGGCCACGGCCGGGGCGGGCGGATCGGCTGACTGGACCGCGGATCTCGCACTGGCCCAGGCATATTGCTCGGATGCCTTCGTCTTTGTGGGTGCCACCAACATCCAGGTTCATGGCGGAATCGGATTCACCTGGGAACATCCCGCGCACCGCTATCTGCGCCGGGCGCGCAGCGATGCCCACCTGTTCGGCAGCCCGTCCTGGCACCGGGAGCGGTACCTGCAAGAGATCGGAGCGTGAGATGACGCTGCCCGACCCTGACGACGCACTTCGCGCCGAAGTCCGCGACTGGCTGGCCGCCAACTGGGCGCCCGGCACCGACCGGGCCACCTTCGCCGCGGCGATGCTCGCCGCCGGATGGACCGCTCCGAGCTGGGAGCCGGACTGCTACGGCCGTGGCCTGACCGACCGGCAATCCCGTTTGGTGGCATCCGAATTCGCTGCCGTCGGCGCCCCAGGAACCGGTCACGACCGGGCCGACCTGTTCGCCTGCACAATCCATGACCGGGGCACCGACGAACAGAAGCACCGGCTGCTGCCCCCGGCGCTGCGGGGCGAAACCAAGTCGTGCCTGCTCTACAGCGAGCCCGGCGCAGGATCGGACTTGGCCGGTCTGCGCACCCGCGCCGAGCGCGACGGTGATGACTGGGTTGTCAACGGGCAGAAGGTCTGGACGTCGTTCGCGACCACCGCCGACTACGGCATGCTGGTGGCCCGCACCAACCCGGACGTACCCAAGCACAACGGGATCACCTTCTTCATGCTGCCGATGCGCCAGCCCGGCGTGGAGGTCCGGCCGATCCACCAGATCACCGGCGAATCAGAGTTCAATGAGGTGTTTCTGACCAACGCCCGGGTTCCCGACGCCAACCGGATCGGCGAACCCGGCGAAGGATGGTCGGTGCTGCAGGTGGCACTGGGCTACGAGCGGCGCCTGATGGGTGATGTCGCGCGCACCGCACGCCGCAAGGAGAAGTCCAGCGGCTTAGTCGACTTGGCCCGGGATGCCGGGCGCCTTTCGGACTCCCACATTCGCCAGGAGGTCGCCCGCATCCAGGCGCTGACGACGGTGAACCGCTGGAACAACCAGCGCGCCAAGACCAGCACCGACCGCGCCGAGGCCGCCACCCTGCTGGCGCTCGGCAAGATCGCCATGTCGCGCATCCTGCACGAGACCGCCCGGGTCCAGACCGAGATCGTCGGCGTCGAGTCGATGCTCAGCGGTCCGGACAATCCGGTCGGCGACGCGGTGACCTTCCGGGCGCTCAACGCCTACTTCACCTCGATCGGCGGCGGCACGGACCAGATTCAGCGCAACATCATCGGCGAGCGAGTGCTGGGCCTGCCCAAGGAGCCCGATCCCTATCGCGACGCCCCGTTCCGGGATCTACCGCACTGACATGGCCGCTCAGAACTGCAAGGCGGTGAAACGCCAGTCCAGCACCTGACGGTCCGGCTCACCATCGGCACCGGCGGCATAGACCAGCGATCGCAGCCCCAACACGTTGTCGCGGGCCGACTCGATGTGTAGCTCGCTGTAGAGGGTGTCGCCTTCGTGCACCGGCGCGGTGTGATCGCAGGACTGCCAGCCCAGCACCGTGACCAGATTCGGCAGCAGTCGCGACGCCTGCGCCAGCGCCAGCCCGATGGTGTGCCCGCCGTAGACCAGTCGCTGCCCAGCGACCCGCGAATCATGATGTGTAGCCGCAACATTGAGTGTCAGCCGGGCAAGCTCCGGGGCACCCGAGACCACATCGCCCGTGCTGGTCAGGACGGTCCCCACGAGATCCGGGTCGAAGTGGGGCCCCGGCACCCGTTGCCGAAACTCCGCGCCGTCCCAGTCCGCGGTCACGTCCACAGGCGCCGCGAGCCCTGCGCCAATGGCAGACAGGTCATCGCCGTGGCCGGTATCAGCGGCATCAGGCGACAGCGGCAGCATCGCGCACCGGTAGAAGTCGAGCACCGGCCGGTCCACCTGGTCGATGGTGGTGATCCGCAGTGCCACCAGGCCGGTGGGTTCTCGCCCGGGCTTGGCTGAATTCTGCTTCAATCCAACGACTTCGGTGCGGGTGAAAACGGTGTCGCCGATCACCGGATACCGGAAGAAGGCCAGGCCGCGGTAGAAGAGGTTGGCTTTGACGCGCCGGGTGACCAGCGTGGACTGCCCGATCGCGACGTCGCAGACCAGCCCGGGGTGAGCCAGTGGGGTCGTGGACCCCGTCACCGCCCGAGACAATTCGGCGTCCAGCGGCAGCCGTAGCCGGTCTCCGAGGATCGCCTGATGCAGTGCCGCCGCACCGGCCGTCAGAGTCATCGCCGGAGCTGCGTCGAACACCTGGCCGACCCGGAGCTCGTCGAAGTAGGGGCCGCTGGTCACACGAAAATCCTGACATACGGTGAACCGGTGAACCACGAAGAGTCGATCCTGGTCGAAACGGTGCGTCAGTTCATCGACCGGGAGGTGAAGCCGGCGGTCCGCGACGTCGAGCACGCCAACACCTACCCGGAGGCGTGGATCGAACAGATGAAGCACCTCGGCATCTACGGTCTGGCCGTTCCCGAGGAATACGGCGGTACTCCGGTGTCGATGCCGTGCTACGTGCTCGTGACACAAGAGCTGGCCCGCGGGTGGATGAGCCTGGCCGGGGCGATGGGCGGCCATACCGTGGTCGCCAAGCTGCTGAGCCTGTTCGGTACCGACGAGCAGAAGCAGCGTTACCTTCCGGCCATGGCTACCGGAGCGCTGCGCGCCACGATGGCCCTGACCGAACCGGGCGGCGGCAGTGACCTGCAGAACATGACGACGTCCGCGGTGCCGTCGGCCGAACCGGACACGCTGGTGATCAACGGGTCCAAGACGTGGATCTCCAACGCCCGCTATTCGGGTCTGATAGCGCTGCTGGCCAAAACCGATCCGAAGGCCACTCCGCGGCACACCGGCATTTCGGTGCTGCTGGTGGAGAATCCCAGCGCCGGGCTGACGATCTCGCGGGACCTGCCGAAGCTGGGCTACAAGGGGGTGGAGAGCTGCGAGCTGAGCTTCGACGGCTGCCGGGTGCCGGCGGCTGCGGTGCTCGGCGGCACGCCCGGCAGCGGCTTCGCCCAGATGATGAAGGGCCTGGAGACCGGCCGCATCCAGGTGGCGGCGCGGGCCCTGGGCGTAGCGACCGCCGCGCTCGAAGACGCCCTCACCTACGCCCAACAACGGGAGAGTTTCGGACAGCCGATCTGGAAGCACCAAAGCGTGGGCAATTATCTGGCCGACATGGCGACCAAGTTGACGGCCGCCCGCCAGCTCACCAGATACGCCGCTGAGCGCTACGACAGCGGGCAGCGCTGCGACATGGAGGCCGGCATGGCCAAGTTGTTCGCGTCGGAAGCCGCGATGGAGATCGCGCTCAACGCGGTACGCATCCACGGCGGCTACGGCTACTCCACCGAATACGACGTGGAACGCTACTTCCGGGACGCACCGCTGATGATCGTCGGCGAGGGCACCAACGAGATTCAGCGCAATGTGATTGCGGCACAACTGGTTGCCCGCGGCGGGGTTTAGCCGCCACGCTGTCCCCGGCGCAACGAAAAACACCCCGCACGATCTGTGCGGGGTGTTTTTCCTGGGCTGTCCTACTACGGGACGACGACGCCCGGGGTGCCGTCCTGGCCCGCGCCGCCCGCGGCGGGACCGGCACCTGCGGCACCACCAGCGCCTTCGGCGCCACCGGTGCTGCCGGTACCGGGAGTGTCGCCGGCACCGCCGTTGAGGCCGTCATCGCCCAGGTGCGGGGTGATGACGTCGCCGCCATCACCGCCGTTACCGCCGGTGCCCCCGGTGTTGGCTCCGGCACCGCCGGCACCGCCGTCGCCACCGGCACCGCCGTGGACGTTGTCGATCGGGCCCGAGGACGAGTCGCCGGAGGTGGTGTTCCAGTCCGGGTCACCCCAACGGATGTTGCTGCCGTTGCCGCCATTTCCACCGGTTCCGCCGTCGCCGCCCACGCCGCCGGAGCCGTCGGCGTTGGCCAGTCCGGCACCGCCGGTGCCACCGGTCCCACCGTCGCCCCCGTGGGCGCCGCCGGCGTTCGGGTCACTGCCACCGTTTCCGCCGTTGCCACCGGTACCGCCCGTGGCGCTGTCTCTTATACACAT
>NZ_JRMM01000096.1:0-16815 GCF_000972905.1 Mycobacterium sp. UM_Kg27 | reverse complement strand
CAGCTTCGCCTCTCCTGCGTCGAGGCTCGCTGAACCGCTGGGTTATCAGGCGATTTCGTAGTCGTCCAGCGGGAAATGCGAGCCGTCGCGAACCGCATTGCGCACCGTGGTGGGCCGCAGCAGCGTCGCTTCGCCGCTGGGGTCGTAGTAGTAAGACCGCGACGTAGCGCAGTCCCCGGCGTAGAACACCGTGTGGTCCAGCCGTTTGGTCATGGCGTCCAGGAACCGGGTGTTAGCGGCCTCGGTGACCTCGAACGTCGTCGCGTTGCGCCGCCGCATCTCGCCGAACAGCCGGCCCATGTGCCGCATCTGGTATTCCATGGTGTTGAAGAACGACAGGCCGGAGAACCCGTACGGGCTGGCCAGGCTCAGGAAATTCGGGAAATGCGGGATCGACAGGCCCTGGTAGGCCTGGAACCGGGTCTCCCGCCACCACTTACCCAGGTTGCGCCCGTCCCGCCCGACGATCTCGATCGCCGGGAAGTTGGCCTCCCACAGGTCATACCCGGTAGCCAGCACCAGGGTGTCGATGACGGTCTTACGGCCGTCGACGGTGACGATGCCATCCGGTTCGATCCGCTCGATGCCGGTGGTCTCCAGGTGCACATGCGGCTTGGTGAAGCTGCGGTAGTAGTCATTCGACCAGCTGGGCCGCTTACATCCGATGTCGTAGGTCGGGGTCAGCTTGGCCCGCAGTTCCTTGTCGCGGATCTGGGCGAACCGGAGCATTTTGCATGCGTCCATCCCGGCGATCGACAGCCGCCGGAATGCGGGGTAATTCAATATCGCGGTCACCGTCATGAACTCCAGCAGGTAGTCGCTGATGAAGCGCATCACCCGCTGGGCGAACGGAACCCGGGCGAACAGTTTCCGCAGCAAGGCCGGGATCCGGAAGTCGATCTTGGGCGCCACCCAGATCGCGGTGCGCTGAAACACGGTCAGGTCGGCGACGGTCTTGGCCAACTCCGGAATCAGCTGCACCGCGGTTGCGCCGGTGCCGATCTGCCCGACCCGACGGCCGGTGAAGTCGTAGTCGTGGTCCCAGGCGGCGGTGTGCACCACCTTGCCGGCGAAGCTGTCGATCCCGGCGATGTCCGGGTTGCGCGGCTGGGACAGGAAACCGGTCGCGGTAATCAGGAATCGGGCGCTCAGCGTCGTCCCATCTGCCAGGGCCACCAGCCAGCGCTCGGCGTCCTCATCCCAGTGGGCACCGGCGACCGTGGTGTTGAACCGCATGTGGCGGCGCACGTCGTACTTGTCGGCGACGTGCTCGGCGTAGCGTTTGATCTCCTCGCCGGGTGCGAACATCCGCGACCAGTACGGATTCGGCTCGAACCAGTACGCGTAAGTGGTCGACGGGATGTCGACGGCCAGACCGGGGTAGTGATTGACGTGCCACGTTCCGCCTAGATCGTCCTCCCGTTCGAGCAGCACGATGTCGTCGTAGCCGAGCTTCTTCAGCTCGATGGCTGCGCCCATGCCACCGAAGCCCGCACCCACGATGACGACGTCGAACTGCTCCATACTCATGAAAATTAAGGTACCTGACCCACCGGTAACCAGCGAAGCTCCCGCACGGCCCTGAGGATGGGAGACAATGAGAGGTCAAGACCGTTCACGACCTCGGGAGGACCGTCATGACCAGCCGTGATGTCGAAGCCAACGACGCGGACCTGGCCGAGCAGGCGGTCCCGGTCGGGGAAACCGACAACGAGACCCCGGGCCCCGAAATCTCCACTATCGACAACGCCAACACCGCTGATGTCCTCGAGCAGCACCAGGGAGTGCCCGCAGACGAGGATGGCTACGACCGCTGAGTGGCGGTCCGAGGCGGCGTGGGGGCGCCGGGACACCGCTAGGGTTAGACGCTTCGGCCAGCCGTTGACCAACCAGGGAGAGACGTCTACTTGAGCGAGATCCGCCATTCCGGCACAACTCGTCCCGTGGGGCTGCTCGGCGTCGGCGCCGCGCGCCCGGCGCGCGTGGTCACCAACGACGAGATCTGCCGGCGTATCGACTCCTCGGACGAATGGATCTATTCGCGCACCGGGATCAAGACCCGCCGATTCGCCGACGCTACCGACACCGTGGCGGGTCTGGCCGTCGAGGCTGGTCGCAACGCGTTGGAGCAGGCCGGGATCGACGGGGCCGACGTCGATGCGGTCATCGTGGCGACCAGTACCAACTTCCGTCAGACGCCGTCGTGTGCGCCCACCGTCGCGGTGGGGCTCGGGGCGGCGGGGGTGCCGGCGTTCGATGTGGCCACCGGGTGCGCGGGATTCGGTTATGCCCTATCAGTGGCGGCCGATCTGCTCCGTGGCAGAACAGTCAACACCGCGTTGGTGATCGGTTCAGAGGTGCTCTCCCCGACGATCGACATGACCGACCGCTCGAACTGCTTCATCTTCGGAGACGGGGCCGGTGCCGTGGTGGTCGGTGAGACGCCCACGCACGGCATAGGCTCGACGGTCTGGGGCAGTGACGGTTCGAACAGTGACGCGATCCGCCAAGACATCGACTGGATCAGCTACACCGAACATCCGGACGGCCAGCGTCCCTTCCTGCGCATGGACGGTAGTGCGGTATTCCGTTGGGCGGCTTACGAAATGAGCGGCATAGGGAAACGCGCCATCTCGGCGGCCGGGTTGGACGCCCATGACATCGACGTGTTCATTCCGCACCAGGCCAACAGCCGGATCAACGCGCTGATCGCCAAGAGCCTTGAGCTGCGCTCCGACGCCGTCATCGCCAATGACATCGAGAACAGCGGAAACACCTCCGCGGCGTCTATCCCGCTGGCGATGGAGCAGTTGTTGTCGGCGGGGGCGGCCAAGTCCGGTCAGCTGGCCCTGCTGCTGGGCTACGGGTCAGGTCTGAGTTACGCGGCCAGCGTCGTCGCCCTGCCCTGATCCACGGTTTCAGTCCAGCAGGCGCAGCGCGGCATCGACTGCCAGCACCGGTACATCCAACGTCTTGGACGCCAGATCGTGGCGGGCCCCGGTGATCTCGACGACCTCATGCGGCGCAGGAATCAGCGCGGCCGCGGCGCGAATCTCGGCACCGGTGCCGAAGCTGTCCGAACTGCCGTGCGTGAACACCGTCGGCACGCCGATCTGGGGCAGGTGCTCGGTGCGGGTGCGCTCGGGTTTCCCCGGCGGGTGCAGCGGATAGGAAAACAAGGTCAGCAGGTCGACCGCAACGTCGCCGGCTGCCACCACCATCGAGGTCTGCCGGCCGCCGTAGGAGTGCCCGCCGACGATCAGCGGACCGTCGGCCAGGCCGCGGGCGTACTCGATCGCCTCGGTGATGCCTTCCCGGTCGCCGGTGCCCGACCCTGATGGAGGGCCCTTGGGGCGACGCCGCCGGAACGGGAGGTTGTAGCGGATCGCGAGGAAACCGCGACGTGCCCATTCGTCGCAAAGTCGTTGCAGCATCGGGGAATCGCGGTCGCCGCCGGCGCCGTGCGTGAGCAACACCACGCCGGCGGGGGTGTCAACTGGTCGGTGCGCTAGCCCGTCCAAATCCGCCATTTCGTGCGGGCTCACGAGGTACCCAGGCCCAACCGGAACAACGGCGAGACCGGTCCGTGCCCCTGGCCCAGCGGGTAAGCGGCACGCAGGCACTCGGTCACCCAACGCTTGGCGAAGGCCACCGCGTCCGGAACGCTGAACCCGTGCGCGAGCGCGGCCGCCGAGGCCGCGGCGAGGGTGTCGCCGGCGCCGTGGTCGTCGCCGGTGGCCACCCGCGGACCGGGGAACTCCAGAAAGTCCTTGCCGTCATAGAGCAGGTCCGGACTGTGCTCCGCCGAGGGCAGGTGTCCGCCCTTGACCAGTGCCCACCGCGGACCCAGCGCATGCAGCGCACGCGCGGCCGCACGCTGGGACGCGGCGTCGACAACGTCGATACCGACCAGCAGTCGCACCTCGTGCAGGTTCGGGGTCACCAGCGTTGCGAGCGGAAACAAGCTGTCGCGCAGCGCATCCAGTGCCGACGACGCCAGCAGTGCATCACCGTGCATGGACGCCGACACCGGATCGACCACCAAGGGGACCGTGAGGCCGAGTTCTTGCCATGTCGCAGCCACCGCGGTGATGATCTGCGCCGACGCCAGCATCCCCGTCTTGGCGGCCTGAATCCCGATGTCGGGCACCACCGCCGTAATCTGGGCAGCGACGGTGTCGGCGGGAACCTCGTGAAAGCTCTTGACTCCCACGGTGTTCTGCACCGTCACAGCAGTAACCGCGACGCAGGCGTGCACCCCCAGCAGCGCGCACGTGCGCATGTCGGCCTGAATGCCCGCGCCGCCCCCGGAGTCCGAACCGGCAACGGTGAGTACCCGTACCGGCGTCGCCCCCGGCGGGGCCAGTGGCAGGAAACCCACTGTGCTGGATGACTGGCGACCCGCTTCGCCCGGCTCCGCCGCGCTTGCGATCACCACTAGGTGGAGATGGGCAGGTACACCCGGTTGCCGTGGTCGGCGAACTCGGCTGACTTCTCGGCCATGCCCTGCTGGATGGCGGCGTCGATGTCGTCCTCGGTCTGCAGGCCGTGCTCGTTGGCGTAGTCGCGCACGTCGTGGCTGATCCGCATCGAGCAGAACTTCGGGCCGCACATCGAGCAGAAGTGCGCGGACTTCGCCGGCTCGGCAGGCAGCGTCTCGTCGTGGTACTCGCGCGCGGTATCCGGGTCCAGGGACAACGCGAACTGGTCATACCAACGGAACTCGAAGCGTGCCTTCGACAATGCGTTGTCGCGATCCTGTGCTCCGGGGTGCCCCTTGGCCAGGTCGGCGGCGTGTGCGGCGATCTTGTAGGCGATCACCCCGTCCTTGACGTCCTTGCGGTCCGGCAGCCCCAGGTGCTCTTTGGGGGTGACGTAGCACAGCATCGCGGTGCCGGCCTGGGCGATGATCGCTGCGCCGATCGCCGAGGTGATGTGGTCGTAGGCCGGTGCGATGTCGGTGGCCAGCGGTCCCAGCGTGTAGAACGGCGCCTCGTCGCACCATTCCTCTTCCAGTCGCACGTTCTCGACGATCTTGTGCATCGGGACGTGGCCCGGTCCCTCGATCATCACCTGCGCGCCACGGGATTTGGCGATCTTGGTCAGCTCGCCCAGGGTGCGCAGCTCGGCGAACTGGGCTTCGTCGTTGGCGTCGGCAATGGAGCCGGGCCGCAGCCCGTCGCCGAGGGAGAAGGTGACGTCGTAGCTGGCCAGAATGTCGGCCAGTTCTTCAAAGTTGGTGTACAGGAACGACTCCTGGTGCCGTGACAGGCACCATGCCGCCATGATCGAACCGCCGCGCGACACGATGCCGGTGACCCGCTTGGCCGTCAACGGCACATACCGCAACAGCACTCCGGCGTGCACGGTCATGTAATCCACGCCCTGCTCGCACTGCTCGATCACGGTGTCGCGGTAAAGCTCCCAGGTCAGTTTGGTCGGGTCGCCGTTGACCTTCTCTAGCGCCTGGTAGATCGGTACGGTACCGATCGGCACCGGCGAGTTGCGCAGAATCCACTCCCGCGTCTCGTGAATGTCCTTGCCGGTGGACAGATCCATGACGTTGTCGGCGCCCCAGCGCGTGGCCCACACCAGCTTGTCCACCTCTTCGGCGATCGAACTGGTCACCGCGGAGTTGCCGATGTTGGCGTTGATCTTCACCTTGAACGCTTTGCCGATGATCATCGGCTCCAGCTCGGGGTGGTTGTGGTTGGCCGGGATCACCGCTCGTCCGCGGGCGACCTCGTCGCGGACCAGCTCCGCGGGAACTCCCTCGCGGGCGGCGATGAAGGCCATCTCGGCGGTGATCTCACCGGCCTGGGCGCGCTGCAGCTGGGTGCCGCGATCGGTCACCACCCCGGGCCGCGGTGGCAATCCGCGGTGCAGGTCGATGTCGGCATTGGCGTCGGTGTAGGGACCGGAGGTGTCATAGACGTCGAAGTGCTCACCGGTGGTGAGGTTGATGCGCCGGAACGGCACCTTCATCGTCACGCCGCCGGGAGCTTCGATCTCGCGGTAGGCCTTCTCGCTGTAGGGGATGGGCCCGGTGGTGACCTGCGGCTCCACTGCAACGTCAGTCATAGTTCTTCCTCTCCCTTGCCGGCATGACCCGGTCAGGTTCGTACGGTCGACGGCCCCGGCCGTCCTCTCAGCGCACTGGTTGCGCTCCCGCGGTTTTTGCGATTTCTGCACTGGCGATTCGTGCACTGCCACGCTATCGCAGCTCAGCAGCCGGCGTAAGGCGCTGAGGGTTCCGGACCAGAATTAGGCAACCGATCATTTGCTTAGCTAACATATGCGCTTTGGGGTGGAAGTAGCTGGGAGAGTTATGACGGCGCAGATTGAGCAGGTGAACACCGGTGTCCCGGACCCGGGCGCCGCGGAGGGACCTGCCACCGCCCGCCGCCAGCTGCGCTACGACCGTGGCCACCCGCGCTACAAATGGGTCGCGCTGTCCAACACCACACTGGGTGTTCTGCTCGCCACCATCAACGGCTCGATCGTGTTGATCTCGATGCCGGCGATCTTTCGGGGTATCGGCCTCAATCCGCTGGAGCCGGCGAACGTCAGTTACCTGCTGTGGATGTTGATGGGCTATCTGCTGGTGTCGGCTGTGCTGGTGGTGTTCTTCGGCCGGCTCGGCGACATGTTCGGCCGGGTGCGCATCTACAACTTGGGCTTCGTGGTGTTCACCGTCGCGGCGATCGCGCTGTCGATCGACCCGTTCGACATGGGCCGCGGTGCCCAGTGGCTGATCGCGTGGCGGGTGGTGCAGGGCGTCGGCGGGGCGATGCTGATGGCGTCGTCCTCAGCGATCCTCACCGACGCGTTCCCGGCCAATCAGCGTGGCATGGCGCTGGGTGTCAACCAGGTGGCCGCAGTCGCCGGGTCCTTTGTAGGCCTGTTGATCGGCGGCGTGCTGTCGGAATGGGACTGGCGGGCGGTGTTCTGGGTCGGGGTCCCGATCGGAGTGCTGGGCACCATCTGGTCGGTACGTTCACTGCACGAACTCGGGGAGCGGGCGCCGGCGAAGCTGGACTGGGCGGGCACCGCGACGCTTGGGTTGGGCCTGACCGTGGTGCTGACCGCCATCACCTACAGCATTCAGCCGCATGGGTCTTCGCCCACCAGCTGGGCCAACCCGGTTGTGCTGGGTGCGCTCGGGCTCGGAGTGGCGCTGTTGGTGCTGTTCTGTTTCATCGAGCTACGGGTTGCCGCTCCGCTGCTGGACGTTCGGCTCTTCGCGATTCCGGCGTTCGGTATGGCCAACGCGGCAGGCTTGCTGTCGGCGATCGGGCGCGGCGGCATGCAGTTCATGCTGATCATCTGGCTGCAGGGCATCTGGCTACCGCTGCACGGCTATAGCTACGAATCGACGCCGTTGTGGGCCGGTATCTATCTGCTGCCCATGACGGCCGGGTTCCTGTTGGCCGGTCCGGTGGCCGGATCGTTGTCGGACCGCCGCGGTGCCCGTCCGTTCACGGTCGGCGGCATGGTGCTGATGGCGGCGACGTTCGTGGGTCTGGTGTTGCTGCCGGTGAACTTCGACTACCGGGTGTTCGCGGCGCTGGTCTTCCTCAACGGACTGGGTGGTGGAATCTTCACCGCGCCCAACAGTGCCGTGGTCATGTCCAGTGTCCCGGCCGACCAGCGAGGGGCGGCCTCCGGTGTGCGGGCCACGTTCTTCAACGCCGGCACCTCGTTGTCGATCGGAATCTTCTTCTCGCTGATGGTGATCGGGCTGGCCGAGACGTTGCCGGCGGCGCTGGCTGCTGGGTTGCGGCAGGAGGGCGTCTCGGCCGGTGTCGCCGATCAGATAGCCAACACCCCGCCGGTGGGCAGCCTCTTCGCGGCGTTTCTGGGCTACAACCCGATTGCCGAACTCTTGGCGCCGTCGGGCGCGCTGGCCGCACCCGGCGTTGATGCCGAGACGTTGACCGGGCACAGCTTCTTCCCGCAGCTGATCTCCGGGCCGTTCCATACGGGTCTCGCAGTGGTCTTTGCCGCCGCGGCGGTCATGATGCTGCTCGGTGCGCTCGCGTCGTGGCGGACGCCGGGGCGCTATGCCGTCGAGCCGCTGAATCTGAAGAACTAAGCCCCCAAACCGTCGCGAAACGTCGGTCGCGGAACTGGGCCGTTAGGGTCTCGTTCTGGTACCAAAGTGACGGGTGTGACACCTTGGGCGCACGGGGTTGGACGCCATCGCTGCACGTCAGAGGCCGTCGACACGCCCGAATGGGGTGGAGTTGACCGCACCCCGTCGGTGGTGCACTATGGACCGTGCAAGCACCTCGTTAGGTGAGGCGTCTGCACGGACATAGGCCACTGACCCCGAACGTCGAAAGACGCCCCGGGTCAGGACAGCTCCTCCCGGCTTAAGGGTTGAGCCCAAGTGGCTTCCCGGATTGGGACACGCCGTGCAGTGTCAAAACTCTGACGAGAGGGGTGCGGTCTTCCGACAGTCGTCGGAGCTGCCCTCCTGAGCATGCGGTGAAACCGGCGCACCACGGCGCGCCCGCGACCGAGAGGAGGTGAGGGACGAATGAGTTCCGGTGATAGTCCGAGCCGATATCTGACATCAGTTCCGTCCCCATCCGAACGGTCGCATACCGCCTCCCGCTGAGCCACGACTCCGGCCTTCAGCTGAGCGCGTAGCACCGTTACGCGACTAGGAGGCCATCATGGTTGCAATCGCCTACACCGACATCACGGCTCCGGCCCCGCGCGCCACCAGCGCGCCGAAGAAGCTGGACCGCCGTCCTGCCGCGCCTACCTCAGACCCGGTGGTCGACATGACCACTCGGCTGCTCAGTGGCCCGCTGCACCAGATGTACGCACTCCTGTGGCGCGTCGGAGTGCTGACCGTCAACAACTGAGGTCAACCGAGGCTGAACCTCGGCTAGACGTCTTCTAGGGCCTCGCCGAGCTGTTCGAGCACCTCACTGCGGTGGTTGCTGGCCAGAATGTGGCCGGCAGCCACCGCCACGGCCACCGGCCAGTCGATGATCTCGAAAGCCGCCAGCAACGCCAGCCCGCCGTAGTAGGCCAATTGCTCAGGACGCGGCACCGTCACCTTGCCGAACAGCGGCAATTCAACGGCGAACCCCTCTGCCTCGCGAATGTGGGCCACTGCCTCGCGCTGGGAAGCGCTGCGCCGCGGCTTGTCCGCCATCATGAACCTCCTGGTGGCGACGGGTCGCCGGATGATCGAGCCGCGACCGTTCCGCGGCGGGAGCCAGTGTCCCCATTGTGCACAAGCCGCAGCCGCGGCGCCGGGTGACCGTCGGATGATTCCTGCGGGCGGTCCGGTTGACGCGGCCCGGGCACGATGAACTCCTTCGGCTTGGCCATGTCGTCCCGCACCCCCGACAGCAGTTTGGGCACCACGGCTGCGCCGACGGTGGCCACCGTCGCCGTACCCAGAGCCTGGGCCCAGCCCAGAGGCCCGATCGGAGTGCAGCCCAGCAGCTGGCTGATACCGGGGATGGTGATCAGCGTCCCCATCATGCCCAGCGAGCCGACAGCGGTCGCCACCACCAGCGGATCACGCGAATCCAGCAGAGTCTGCCCCAGTTGCGTGGCGACCAGCGACACCAACGCCACCGTGGAGGCCCGCTGCGGGCGCCCGGTGACCGAAGCCAGACCCCAGGCGGTCACCGCGGCCGACGCCGTCGTCACGCCGCGCACGCCCACCGTGCGCCACAGCGCGCGTTCGTCGGGACCGTGCCCGCCGGCGGCGGCCTGCTCATTGAGCGAACTGACCGCCAGCGCGGTGGCCGGCAGCGCGTCGGTCAGCATGTTGACCAGCAACAGCTGGCGTGCGTTCAGCGGCGAGCGACCGGTCAGCGCGCTCCCGATGATCGCGAAGGCCACCTCACCGGCATTGCCGCCCAGCAGCACCGCCACCGCGGCCTGTACCCGCTGCCACAGCTCGCGGCCTTCGTCCAACGCATCCAGAAGGGTGTCGATCCGCTCGTCGAGCAGCACTACGTCTGCGGCGGTGCTGGCCGCTTCGCTGCCGTGCGCGACCACCGCGATCCCCACGGTGGCGGCCCGGATCGCCGCGGCGTCGTTGGCTCCGTCGCCGACCATCGCCGACACCTTGCCGGTGCGCTCCAGCGTCTGGACGATCTGCACCTTGTTCTCCGGAGACATCCGGGCGAACACCACGCGCTCGGCGACCGCAACCTCTTGGCCCTTGCGGGACAACGCATCCCACTGCGCGCCTGTGATCACCTGATCGTCGTCGACGTCCAGTCCCAGCTCCCGGGCGATCGCGGTGGCGGTCAGCGGGTGGTCGCCGGTGATGAGCCGCACCGGGATTCGCCGGCGCTTGAGGTCGGCGAGCAGTTCGGTGGCCTCGTCGCGCGGCGTGTCCGACAGACCGAGCAGGCCCACGAAAGTCAGACCGTCGCGGCAGTACTCTGCGATCTCCTCGGGTTCGGGATCGATACTCAGGGCGGCGCGTTCTGCCGGGGTCAATTGGCGGCGGGCAACCGCAATCACGCGCAGCCCCTCGGCGGCCAAGGTGGCCACCGACTTCTTGATCGCCGGGCCCGCCCCGGCGCACGCCAGCACCACTTCCGGGGCACCCTTGAGGGTCAACTCGGTTCCCCGTATCGAGGCCGAGAACTGACGCCCGGAGCGGAACGGCAGGTGCGCGACCGGCCCTGTCGGTGCGCCGGCGACTCCGGCCAGCGCCGCGCCCTCCACGATGGCGGTGTCGGTGGCGTGCACCTGCCGGGTGCCGTTGGGGACCGGGGCCGCGGCGGCGGCAAAGCGCAGCACGTCGTGTTCGGTGAAACCCGTGGCAGGGTGCACCTGCGACACCCGCAGCCGGTTGCGGCTCAGCGTGCCGGTCTTGTCGAAGCAGACCACGTCGACACGGCCGAGCGCCTCCACCGAACGCGGCACCCGCACCAGCACACCGGCCTTGGTCAGTCGTCGGGCCGACGCCTGCTGTGACAAGGTGGCCACCAGCGGAAGCCCTTCGGGAATGGCTGCGACGCTGACCGCGATGCCGCTGGCCACCGCCTGCCGCAACCCGATCCGGCGGGCCATCCCCAGCCCGGTCACCAGCGCGCCGCCGGCCAGGCTGATCCGCCAGGCCTTGCTGGTCAGCAGGCTCAGCTGATGCTGCAGCCCGATCGCGGACTGATCGCCGGCGACCAGTTCGGCGGCCCGCCTCCCGTGGGTGTCGCCGCCCACCGCGGTCACCAAAGCCACCGCGGTTCCGGTGACGACGGTGGTACCGGCGTAGACCATGCATTCCCGCTCGGCCAGATCGGCACCCGGCGTGGCCTCGACCTGCTTGACCACCGTGAGCGACTCGCCGGTCAGCGACGACTCGTCGACCTCCAGGTCGATCGCGTCGATCAACCGGCCGTCGGCGGGCACCACCTCATGGGAGTGCACCTCGATCACATCGCCGGGCCGCAGTTCCTCGGCCGGAATCTCAACGTGGCTTCCGTCGGGCAGGACCCTGCGCGCCGGCGGAACCTGCTCGTTCAGCAGCACGTTGAGCCGGCGCTCTGCGACCAGGCGCTGCGCGGCCGCGAGCATCGCGTTGCCGCCCAACACCGAACCGACCAGGACCGCGTCGACGGGTGAACCCAGCACCGCGCTGGCCGCGGCCCCCAGCGCCAGCACGGGCGTGATCGGGTCGGACAGTTCACTGCGCACGGCCTGGGCAAACTGCCGCAGCAGCCGCGGCGGCGCGGTTGCCTGCGCCCCGCGGCGGGCCAGATCCACCGCCGCCAGCGCAGCGGCGGCGGCCGGCGCATGGTGGGTGGTGCCGGGCTCATCCAGCTCCGGCGGCGGCAACACCGCCCGGACCTGGTCGACCGACATCGCGTGCCACTCGTGCACCGCCGCCGGCCGCGGCACCGCGGCATCCACGGCACGGCGCGCCAGCCAGTACCCCGAGAGCGCGCCGGCCGCCGCACCCGTGGTCACCGGCCCGGGCCCGCTACCGCGCACCCCGGGCAGCAGTAGCAGCGATCCCAACGCCGTGGCACCGGTGGAGATCTCCACGCCACGGTGACTGGCGGAGCGGGCCGCGGGCAGGGCGTGCAACACCCGCCAGGCCGCGGCCAGGTCGGTCAGCAACACATCGGCGCACCACGGCGGGACACCTTGTCCCGGCAGCACGCCCAGCGCCACGTCGGCCGCAGCCAGCGCCTCCACGGCTACCGCGGACAGCACCGCGACGTCATGGCCGTCGGCCTGGTAGGCGGTTACCGCGGCGGCCAGCGCCTGGTCTACCGAGGCGCCGTCCAGGGGCCGGATCTCGTCGAAGACCGGCCGCAGCTCCCCGAGCGCGTCGGCCTCCACCGAGACCACCTCGACGTCGGCGCGGCGCGCCTCGGTCACCACCGCGGCGGCCAGCGGCAATAGCGCGGGCTGGAATGACGCCTGCACCCCGGGGCGTGGTCCGATGCGGTGCCAACCCGGTTTGAGGTCGGCGTCGGTCAGGCGTGCCTGGGCCTGCGCCCATGCGGCGCGCAATTCGTCGTCGTCGGCGCCGCGCACCTGCATCACCCGCAACGTCTCGCCGCATAGCACCCGAGGATCGATGACCACGGTGTCGACGCGGTCGAGTTCACGCAGGCTGCCCGGCCGCAGCACCACCGTGCCGTGGTGATCGGCCAGGCCCCGGCCCAGGGTGGCGGCGAAGGACTCGCGTGCGGTGCGGGTGGCCTTCGGCGCGGTCACCGCGGCGGCCGTGCCGGCCAGGTCGGGATTGCGGGTCGCGGCGCCGATCACCCCAGCGCCCAGGAGTTGTGCCCAGGCGCTGCGGGTCAGGTGGCGCTCGACCGGACCCGGCGGCCGCGGCGCCGGCCGCTGCGGAACGGTCACCGGCGGATGATCGGCGTGGTGGGCGAGCTCCGGCTCGTGGCGGCGCCAGGCGCGGGCCGCGGCGCGTTCCTCCCCGGCGCGCATCGCCTCCACCGACAAGTCCACCGCCAGCGTGGTCGGCGCGGTGTTGAGGGTGTGCACGCCGGCGCTGGCCAGTGCCAACAGCGCATCGGTTGCCTGCTTGCCGAGGCGGTCCTCCAGCAGTCGGCGCACCCGAGGCTGGTAGTCGACGAGGACGACGCCGGCCTCCAAACCGAGCGGCAGGCCCGGCAGGCGCAGCAACCGGCCCACCGTCGCGGCGCCCAAACCGGCGATGTTGGCGCCGACGGTCAAGGCGCGCAGCGTCTCGGTCATTCCATCGCCGGGCAGACTCACCGGGGCTTGACCGCGGGATTCCGCCGTGCGGTTAGCGAGGCTCGACGCAGGAGAGTCGAAGCTGTGCCGGCTTTCGACGTCGGCCACCACGTGGCACAGTTCACTCACCGAGACGACGTCATCGGCGGTTGAGTCGAGCCCGACCACCAGACGCGACAACGGGTGGTTCAAGCGGACCGAGATCACGCCGGGCAGTGCGCGCGCGGCTTCCACGACGGCGGTCGCCAGCTCGTCACCGGCGGGGCCGTCGAGGCCACGGATCTCGACCCAGGCCCGCCCTTCGCCGCGGAAACAGCGCCGGGACAGCACCGGGCCCCCGTCACCGTTCGGCAGGACAGCCGCGGCAACTCCGGCAGCGGTCTGGACCGAGGCTTCGATCAGCGCTGAGGTCAGTTGGACACCGAAATTCGCTGCGCGCAGCGGCCAGAAGCGGCGGACGGCACGCAGGGAAGAGTCTGAATTCACTCGGTACCCGACTAGTGGCGGGTGCGAGTGCGGTTGCTGCTGGCGCCGCTGCGTGGCTGCCGTGCCGCTGTCTTCTTCGGCTGTGGGGCGCGACGCGCTGACGTCGACGAGTTCGCCGATTTCACCGGCTTCGTCGCCTTCGTCGGCTTTGTCGCCTTCGCCGGCGGCGCCGCCCTGAGCGGCCGTACCGACGCAGTCGAGGCCTGGGCCGACGCCTTGTTGTGATCCGACCGGTTGGTCAGTTGTTTGAGCACCAGTGCGGTGCCGCCCACCGCGACCAACACCGGCCACTCGACCAGCCCGGTCACGCCGAGGGCGCCCAAGGTCAGCGCGGCCGCGGGAGTCGAGTGGCTGCCGGTGCGCAGCCCGCGCTGCACGCCGCCGGCCGCCCCCGTGACACCGCCGATTACCCCGTTGACTGCGGCCCCGCCGATCGCCCCGGCTGCCTCAGTGGTCATGGTGACCGCGCGGCTCGCCGCTCCGGCCACCTTTCTTACCGTCCCTGCGACGGCGTTCATGGGAATTCCCTGCCCTTCAAATGAGCAAATTGGATAATCCGCCTATCCTATGCGCGATTTCGCGATCGGTCCGAAATCCACACCGAATTCATAGAACTGCGGCTTATCAGTCCCGCCGGATCTCGACCAACACCGGCGCGTGGTCACTCGGTGACTTGCCCTTGCGTTCTTCGCGGACGATCTCAGCGTGCGCGACGCGAGTCGCCAGTGCGGGGGAGCCCAGGATGAAGTCGATGCGCATGCCCTGCTTCTTGGGGAACCGCAGCTGGGTGTAGTCCCAATAGGTGTAGACGCCCGGGCCGGGCGTGAAGGGCCGCACCAGATCGAGGAACTGCGCGTCGGCCATCGCCTGGAAGGCCAGACGCTCCGGTGGTGAGACGTGTGTCGCGCCCTCGAAGAACTCCATGCTCCATACGTCGTCGTCCTGGGGAGCGATGTTCCAGTCGCCCACCAGCGCGATGGGCGCCGACGGATCGTCACGCAACCACCCTTCGGCAGTATCGCGCAGCGCTGCAAGCCAATCCAGCTTGTAGGTGTAGTGCGGGTCGTTGAGTGCGCGTCCGTTGGGCACGTAGAGACTCCAGACCCGCACCCCACCGCAGGTGGCGCCCAGCGCGCGCGCCTCCACGGCGGGATCGGCGTCGGCCTTGGCCCATGCCGGTTGGCCGGGAAACCCGACCTCGATGTTGTCCAGGCCGACGCGCGACGCGATCGCCACCCCGTTCCACTGGTTCAGTCCGACATGGGCAACCTCGTAGCCCAACTCGTGAAACGGCAGCGCCGGAAACTGCGCGTCGGTGCACTTGGTCTCCTGCATGGCCAGTACGTCGACCTCGGCACGGGCCAGCCAGTCAGTCACTCGGTCCACCCGAGAGCGGATGGAGTTGACGTTCCAGGTGGCCAGTCGCAGAGCAGTCACGAAGCCACCCTAGTTCGATGGCGGTGACCCGCTGCGCGTGACTTCGTCGCGCTTGCGATCGCCGCTAGAACTAGAGCGCCGACCCGCTGCCCAGCAGCCGGGCATCGATATAGCGGCTGCGGTGCTGGCCTGTGAATCCGATCGCTTCGAAGAACCCGAACACCTGCGGGTCGTTGCTCGGCACCTGCGCGTAACCGCGGGTGGCGCCGCGACCCACCCCCCAGGCCTGCAATGCGCCCCAGATCGCCCGTCCGTAGCCCTGCCGGATCCGGTCGGTGGCCACCCGAACCGCCGTCAGCCCCAGCCACCGCGTCCCGTCCGGGCCCTCGGTGACCGCACCACGCCCCACCGCCATCCCGGGAATCGACGCGAAGATCACCTCACCCTCGACCACCGCGGTCAACACCTCCACCGGTACGTCATGGCCGAATACCGCCAGCCAGTCTGCGTCGGGTTCGCTGATCAGCGCCACCTGGTCCCCGGCCGTCTCGGCGCTCAGCTCGCACACCAGGGTGCGGGTCTCGTGCCGCGTCGGGATGTCCTCGGGCAGCCGCAACAGCCGCTCGGGGACCGCCAGCGTCGGTGGTAGACCACGCCGCGTGTACCAGTCGATGATCGCCGGGATGGTGTTCGCGTGGGCAAACATGTCGAGGGGCACAGCGGAATTGGTGGTGAGGTCGGCGCCGCGGCCCGCCCGCAGGAACCAGCCGTCCAGCCACCGATGGTCACTGCCCGGCCAGGCCAGCGCGGCGGCATGCTCGACGGAACGGATCGTGGAGTTCTTCACCGGCCGGTCGGTCAGCCGGCGCACGTAGAGCACATCGGCATGCCGGCATTCGTGGGTCACGCCATCGGCCGAACGGACCTGCACCAGCGGGCTGATTGCCACCAGGTGCCCGATCACATCGCCCATCGGAGGCTCCGAACCAGGGGCACGCAGGTAGCGCAGACTCACCCGGACGCCGATCTCAGGGAGTGCGGGCGGTTGGGACACGAGTGCTCGTCAGTGACCGAACGGATCGGGCTCGTCGCCCGGCATCCACGACAGGCCGGGCACGCCCCAGCCGTTGGACTTCACCGTCCGCTTCGCGGCGCGGGCGTTCCGGCCCACCAGCATGTCCAGGTAGAGCAACCCGTCGAGGTGGCCGGTCTCATGCTGCAGCATCCGGGCGAACAGCCCCGTGCCCTCCAGCGTGACCGGGTTGCCGTCGGCGTCCAGGCCGGTGACCCGCGCCCACTCCGCCCGACCGGTCGGAAACGATTCGCCGGGCACCGACAGGCAGCCTTCGTCGTCCTCATCGGGGTCGGGCATGGTTTCGGGCCGTTCGGAGGTCTCCAGCACCGGGTTGACCACCACGCCGCGGCGCCGTGTCGTGGAGCGACGGTCGTCGGCGCAGTCGTAGACGAAGACCCGCAGTCCCACGCCGATCTGATTGGCGGCCAAGCCGACGCCGTTGGCGGCGTCCATGGTCTCGTACATCGTCGTGATGAGCTCGCCGAGGTCGGCCGGCAACGAGCCGTCATCGGCGACGGGCACCGGGCTGGTCGGAGTGTGCAGGACGGGATCGCCCACAATGCGGATGGGTAGGACGGCCATGACCGCAAATCTTAGGTGGGCGGTTCAGCGAGGCTCGACGGAGGAGAGGCGAAGCTGGGACCGCCGGGTTGGTGGGCGGTTCA
>NZ_JRMM01000095.1:0-16848 GCF_000972905.1 Mycobacterium sp. UM_Kg27 | reverse complement strand
GACGGAGTCGAGGGCAGCGGGCCACCGCAATAAGCCCAGCCGACGGAGTCGAGGGCAGCGGGCCACCGCAATAAGCCCAGCCGACGGAGTCGGGCGAAGCGGGCCAGCGCCGATAGGCACGGCGCCGCCACATCTGCTCCGCGCGTACCGCCGGTCCGCCACACTGCTGTCCGATTCGAACAGCACCACACGGTTGCGCCTAGGGCCGGTGGCGCCCATGTGGCATCTGCGGCGAAGGGTGCCGCTACTGCGCGGCTTCGAGCTTGTCGATCTGCGTGTTGAACAGCTTCACCAGATCCTCGGCGTGCGTGGCGTCATCGGATCCGTCGCTCTCCACACGTAATCCGATGTCGTTGCTGGTCGCCACGACGAGCACCCCGCGGTAATAGCCGGAGATGGTGGAAGCGGTGATCGAGATCGGCAACCGGATGGCGGCCTTGCTGGCGCTGGTGATCACGGTCGCGACCGCCCACGGCGGCACTCCGTCCGCATCCAGCGGGTTCATCTGGATGTCGGTGGTCACCGAACGCCCACCCTGCTCAAAGGTCTGCGTGAATGTCTGGCACTTCTCCACGAACCGCTTGAGGTTCGGGCGGTCCGGCGTCAGGGCCAGTCGCACGCGCATCGTGTGCAGGCCGCCGGGCTGCAGCTTGGCCAGCGTCGCCGTCGCGGTCTGCGTGGCGGAGGCCGGACTGGAGTAGAAGTCGGCGCATTCGGGCGGGTCGACCGTCAGATTCGGCATGTCCGAGGGCGCGTCGCCGGCGCTGTTCACCCCGCTGATCCACTTGCCACCGGACGGGTCAGGAAACGAGGACCGCTCCACCAACATCTCCGACGTCAACTCCTTGATGTCGGGTTTGCGTGACGGATTGTCCGCTGCCGTGAGTCGGCCACCCAGGCTCAGAACCAGCCCGGCAACGACCGCGACCACCACTGCGGCCGCGGCCAGCGACAGCCACAACACCCTGCGTGACCTGGGCTGAGCACCCGGGACCGGCCACGGCGCACCATACGGCGGATAGCCCCCGGGAGCCATGCCGACAGCGTCGTCCTCCACCCACAGCGGCCAGCCCGGGGGCGGGGGCGGCCACGTCGGATCCGGCGCCCAGTTGGCATCCGGTGCCCAGCCAGGTGGCGCGGGCGGCCAGTTGGGCGGTGGGTTGAAACGCATCGGGCGACTCCCGTATCGATGTACTGACGCTGGCTCGTGGCGAGCCTACGCGGTTCGATGGTGGCAGGCTGGACATGCACTCTCACACCGCAGCGACTGAGAAGGAGGCCCGCGTGCCCGCAACACCGATAGCCACGACCAACCCGGCCACCGGCGAAACGGTCAAGACGTTCACCGCCGCCAGCGACACCGAAGTCGATGCCGCGATCACCCGCGCGGCGAATCGCTTCGTCGAATACCGTCGCACCGATTTCGCTCAGCGAGCCAGATGGATGCACGCCGCCGCTGATCTGCTGGAGTCCGAAGCCGACGAAGTCGCCGCCATGATGACCCTTGAGATGGGCAAGACGTTGACCTCGGCCAAAGCCGAAGCGCTCAAGTGCGTCAAGGGCTTCCGCTACTACGCCGACCACAGTGCGGAGTTGCTGGCCGACGAGGTCGCCGACGCGTCGAAGGTCAACGCATCCAAGGCGTTCGCCCGCTATCAACCGCTCGGGGTGGTGCTGGCGGTGATGCCGTGGAACTTCCCGCTGTGGCAAGCGGTCCGATTCGCCGCCCCAGCCCTGATGGCCGGCAATGTGGGCCTGCTCAAGCACGCCTCGAACGTGCCGCAGACCGCGCTGTACCTCGCCGACCTGCTGGGCCGCTCCGGTTTCCCGGACGGTTGCTTCCAGACCCTGCTGATCTCCTCGGGTGCCGTCGAGCGGGTGCTGCGCGACCCGCGGGTGGCGGCGGCCACCCTGACCGGCAGCGAACCAGCCGGGCGTTCGGTCGCCGCTATAGCCGGCGACGAGGTCAAACACACCGTGCTGGAACTGGGCGGCAGCGACCCGTTCATTGTCATGCCCTCGGCCGACCTGGAGGCCGCGGTCCGCACCGCGGTCACCGCGCGGGTTCAGAACAACGGCCAATCATGCATCGCGGCAAAGCGATTCATCGTCCACACCGACATCTACGACGAGTTTGTCACCCAGTTCGTCAGCCAGATGTCGACACTGCGGGTCGGCGATCCGACCGACCCGGACACCGATGTCGGACCGCTGGCCACCGAATCGGGCCGTGACGAGGTCGCGCAGCAGGTCGATGCCGCCGCCGCTGCCGGAGCGGTGATCCGTTGCGGCGGTAAGCGACTCAACCGCCCGGGCTGGTTCTATCCCCCCACCGTGATCACCGACATCAGTCGCGACATGACGATCTTCACCGAGGAGGTGTTCGGCCCGGTGGCATCGGTGTACCGCGCCGCCGACATCGACGAGGCCATTGAGATCGCCAACGCCAGCCCGTTCGGGCTGGGGTCCAATGCCTGGACCCGCGATGAGGCGGAGATCAGCCGGTTCGCCGACGAAATCGAGGCCGGCCAGGTCTTCATCAACGGCATGACAGTGTCCTACCCGGAGCTGCCGTTCGGTGGGATCAAGCGGTCCGGCTACGGCCGCGAACTCTCTGGACACGGCATCCGGGAGTTCTGCAACCTCAAGACGGTGTGGGTGGCCTGACGCCGGTCATCACCCCGCCGCGACCTTGGCGGCGACGCCCACCACCCGAGTGGCCAGGTGGTCGAGTGCGGCCAGCGTGGGCTCGTCCAGCTCGTTCTGGTTGTTCGGTCCGGTGATGTGCCCGACACCGTAGGGGTTGCCGTCGGCGAACTTGATCGGGTCGGTGTAGCCCGGCGGTACCAGGATGCCGCCGAAATGCATCAGGGACACGTACAGATTCAGCAGCGTGGCCTCCTGCCCACCGTGGGCGGTCTGACTCGAGGTGAAGCCGGCGTAGACCTTGTCGGCGAGTTGGCCCTTGGCCCACAGCCCGCCCAGCCCGTCCAGAAAGTTCCGGAATTGCGCAGCGGGGGAACCGAATCGGGTCGGGGACCCGAAGATGACGGCGTCCGCCCAGACGATGTCCTCACCGCTGGCCGCGGGCAGATCCTTGGTCGCCTCGTAGTTGGCGCTCCACGCCGGGTTGTGAGCGAAGGTCTCTGGGTCGCGTGTCTCCTCGATATGACGCACGCGGACCTCGGCGCCCGCCGCCTCGCCCGCCCGGGCCACCCGTTCGGCCATCTTGGTGCCGTGGCCGGTGGCCGAGTAGTAGATAACCGCCAACTTCGTCATTGCCATCACTCCTTTGATTGTTGGGTCGTGTCGGTCAGCGCGTGCCGGTCAGCAGGCCCTGAATTTCGGTCAGCTCGTCGTTGAACTGGTCTTGGTGCGGCCGTGCGCCGCTCGCCCGCAACAGCCGGGCGAAATCCTTGGCCGCCTTGGCGATCCGTTCGGACAGGCCTGAGCCGGATCCGTCCGCGCCGAAGTCTGCGGTGGCGGCGAACACCCCGGTAGGTGATACCAGCGCATGCAGATAGCAGAACATCGGACGCAGGGCGTGGTCCAGCATCAGCGAGTGGCGCTCGGTACCGCCGGTCGCCGCGATCAGTACCGGCTTCTCCGCCAGGGTCTGCTCGGGCAGCACGTCGAAGAAGGACTTGAACAGCCCGCTGAACGTCGCGTTGAACGTCGGCGTCACCGCGATCACCCCGTCACCGTCCGCGATCGCGTCGAACACCGCCTCCAGTTCCGGTGCGGCGAAACCGGTCAACATCGCGTCGGTGATCGCCCGAGCCAGATGACGCAGCTCGACTACCTGCGTGAGCACCGCAACATCGTCCCGGCCGAGCTCGGCGCGAACCGCCGCACCGAGCCGGTCGGCCAACAGCCGAGTGGACGACGGCTCACGCAGGCCGCCGCTGACCACGATCAACTTCATGACGCCTCCTGGATCTCGGATAGCCGCGCAGCCTCGACCAGAGACTCGTGCGTCGGCGCGCCGGGCACGTGCGCGGGCCGTCCGATGGCGAACTCCTTGCGCAGCACCGGGATTACCTGCTCACCCAGCAGGTCGAGCTGTTCGAGCACCGTTTTCAACGGCAGGCCCGCGTGATCGACCAGGAACAGCTGGCGTTGGTAGTCGCCGACGTATTCCCGAAAGCTCAGGGTCTTGTCGATCACCTGTTGCGGCGAGCCGACTGTCAGCGGGGTCTGCTCACTGAACTCCTCCAGACTCGGGCCGTGCCCGTAAACCGGGGCGTTGTCGAAGTACGGCCGGAACTCGTTGATCGCATCCTGGCTGTTGGGTCGCAGGAACACCTGACCGCCCAGGCCCACGATCGCCTGATCGGGACCGCCGTGACCGTAGTGCTCGAAGCGCTGCCGGTAGAGCTGCACCATCCGCTTGGTATGCGACGCCGGCCAGAAGATGTGGTTGGCGAAGAAGCCATCACCGAAGTGCGCGGCCAGCTCGGCGATTTCGGGGGTGCGAATAGAGCCGTGCCAGACGAACGGGGGAACTCCGTCGAGCGGCCGCGGCGCCAGGGTGAATCCGTGTAGCGGAGTGCGGTATTCACCGCTGAAGTCGACGACGTCCGCGCGCCACAGCCGGCGCAGCAACTGATAGTTCTCCACCGTCAGCGGCAGCGCGGTCCGGATGTCTTTGCCGAACCAGGGGTACACCGGTCCGGTGTTGCCACGCCCCAGCATCAGGTCAACCCGGCCGTCGGCGAGGTGCTGCAGCACGCTGTAGTCCTCGGCGATCTTCACCGGGTCGTTCGTGGTGATCAGGGTGGTGGCGGTGGTCAGCTGAATACGCTCAGTCTGTGCCGCGATGTAACCCAGCAGGGTTGTCGGCGACGACGGCACGAACGGCGGGTTGTGGTGCTCGCCGGTGGCGAAGACGTCCAGGCCGACTTCCTCGGCCTTCTTGGCGATCGCCACGGTCGCCCGGATCCGCTCGGCTTCGGTCGGCGCACGACCGGTGGTCGGGTCGACGGTCACGTCGCCGACGGTGAAAATGCCGAACTGCATACCGGTGCTCGCCATTGCGGCCCTCCTTGTGCGTTGCTCGCTACTCTAGCTGATAGTTGTCAACGCAACTATTTTGTGGTCAATTCCCGCATCTCCCAGCCATCTGAACCCGATATTCACCTAGACAATTGTGAATTAGTCAACTATATTTAGGTCTTATGGAGACACTGTGGCTCACCGAGGATGAGCAGCAGATGTGGCGGGGCTACCTCGACAGCACGCGCCTGCTGCTGCGCAGCCTGGACCGACAACTGGTCAGCGACTCAGGACTGAGCCTGTCCGACTTCGAGATCCTGGCGCTGCTGTCCGAAGCGCCCGACCGCCGGCTGCGGATGAATGCGTTGGCCGACATCACCGTGACGACCCGCAGCGGGGTCACCCGAGCGGTCAAACGGCTGACCGACGCCGGTTGGGTCCACCAGGTCAAGTGTGAAGAAGACAAGCGCGGCCAGTACGCCGAGCTCACCGAGTCGGGCATGGACAAGTTGCGTGCGGCGGCGCCGGGCCATGTGCACGCGGTGCGGGCCGGTCTGTTCGACTCGCTCAGTCCGCGCGAGGTGGAGCTGTTCACCCACTCCTACGCGCGGATCCGCGACAATCTGCTGGAGCACCACTAGGCATTCTCGGCGAAGGCAACCGCCCGCCGCGCCAATCTCCATACGATCGAGCCATGTCGCAATGCCACACCGCGCGCGGGCCCATCGACACCGCTGACCTCGGCGTCACCCTGATGCACGAGCACGTGTTCATCATGACCACCGAGATCGCCCAGAACTATCCGGACGCCTGGGGCGACGAGGACGCCCGGGTGGCCGACGCGATCGCCCGACTGGGCGCGTTGAAGGCCGCCGGAGTCGACACCATCGTCGACCTGACCGTGATCGGACTGGGCCGCTACATCCCACGGATCGCCCGCGTGGCCGCCGGCACCGACCTGAACATCGTGGTGGCCACCGGTATCTACACCTACAACGACGTGCCGTTCTTCTACCACTATCGCGGACCCGGAACCATGCTGGACGGACCCGAGATCATGGCCGACATGTTTGTCCGCGACATCGAGTCCGGCATCGCCGACACCGGGATCAAGGCGGGAATCCTCAAGTGCGCCACCGACGAACCGGGCGTGACTCCCGGCGTCGAGCGGGTGCTGCGCGCGGTGGCCAACGCCCACCGCCGCACCGGCGCGCCCATCTCCACGCACACCCACGCCGGCACTCGCCGCGGCCTGGAGCAGCAGCGCATCTTCGAAGAAGAAGGCGTCGACCTGTCCCGGGTGGTGATCGGGCACTCCGGGGACAGCACCGATCTGGGCTACCTGGAGGAGCTGATCGCGGCGGGATCGTATCTGGGCATGGACCGCTTCGGCATCGACCTGATCCTGCCGTTCGAGGAGCGCGTGAACACCGTGGCGGCCATGTGCGAGCGCGGCCATGCCGACAAGATGGTGCTCTCCCACGACGCCAACTGCTATTTCGACGCGCTGCCCGGCGATCTGAGCTCAGTGGCCGCACCGAACTGGCACTACCTGCACATCCACAATGACGTGATTCCGGCGCTACGGCAGCGCGGCGTCACCGAAGAGCAGCTGCGCACCATGCTGGTCGACAACCCGCGCAAGATCTTCGAGCACTCCGGCGGCTACTGAGGCCGCACCGTGACTTTCACCGTGCCGGTGTCGCAGCACGTAGCGCCAATGATCGGACCAGCGCGTGCAACCGCTCGTGGGTGGCGGCGTCGGGATCGCTGAGGCGCAACTGCAGGAGTTCACGGGCGACTGCGTGTAGCACGCGGGCGGTGTAGTCGGGATCCGGCAGGTCCGGGTAGACACGCAGCAACTCACCCGCCAGATAGCCGCGCACCACTTCTTGCGCCTGCGCAAGGCGTTCATGCAGTTCCGGCGGCGCGCCCTGCGGGGGGAACAGGAACAGCCGCCAGGTCGCGGGATGGGCGTCGGCGGCCTTGACCACGCTGTCGAATCTGCCGGCCAGGTCGCCGTCGCCACCGGGTTCCGCCGCTTCGGCGATCACCTCTGCGAACTGGGCGCCCGCGCGGGCGGCTTCGCGATCGATCAGCGCGACGAACAGGCCGGCGGGGTCACCGAACTGCTGGTAGAGCAGCGAGCGGTTGATCCCGGCCTCGCGGGCTATTCGATTCGGCGTGGCGGCGTGGAAGCCTTCCGCATCCACGATCGCGTGGGTGACGTCGAGGATCTGGCTACGCCGAGCCTCGGCCGTCATCCGCCGCCGCGACTGCGCCAAAGTCATAGTTGACAGCATAAATAACGGCCTGTTACCTGTAACTAACAATATGTTAGTTACCGGAGGTCGGATGCCCACGCACTACCCCGAGCTTGCGCGCCGTGTTCACAGTCAGCGCGAGCTGCAGCCGGGCCTTTACGGCGGCATCGACTTCGACGCGCAGCCCTACCGCACCACCACCGACCCGGGCGACCTCTCGGCGCTGCCGCAGTGGGTCGCCGACCGCGCTCCCTATCTGGCCGACGAACAAGCCGTCGAACTGATCTGCACGACAACCCTGCTGGGCGACGTGGTGGCCGATCCCTATGCGGCACTGATGTCCGAGTACAGCGTTTCCGCTCTGATCGACATGCTCCAGGTGGCCTGCCGCGAAGGCATCGACGCCGTGCCCGGCGCGCCGCCGGAGTTGGCGGCGTTCATCGCCGACATGGAAGCCGCGCCCTCCTGGCTGGACATGGATCTGGTGCGTGAGGGTGCACGGCACGCCCGCATCCCGGCGGCCCTGGTGGCGCCGTTCGTCACCCGAGGCGCCTTCATCGCGACCTTCGTCAACACCTACGCCGCATTGCCGATGGCGCTGACCGGCGCGTTGTCCGGCCGCCGCGCCGCGCGCCGGGTCAACGAGACCACCAGCTTCTTCGCCGTCACCACGCTGCCCGGCGCTCTGGACCGCTACGGCCCCGGATTCGAAGCGGCCGCCATGGTGCGGCTGATGCACTCGATGGTCCGCTACAACGCGCTCAAGCGCTCGGACAAGTGGGACGTCGACGTCTACGGCGTCCCCGTCCCCCAGGTCGACCAGATGCCGGCCGGAATGATCAACCTCTACCTGCTGGCTACGGCCGCCCACCGGAAAGGGCGCACCGAATTCACGCCGAGCGAGCGCGCCCAGGTCGAGTTCACTCGCTACCGCGCGTTTTTGCTGGGGCTGCCCGAGGAGCTCCTGCCGACCACGCCCACCGAGATCATCCACCTCATCCACACCCGCGCGGCGCTACTGCGTGAGGACTTCGACGACGCCACCTGTGGCGAGATGGTGCGCTCGACTATGGCCGCCTATCTGCGACCCGTCGACACCCGATGGGAACGCATGGCCGATGCCGTCGAGAAGAGTTACAGCAAGGCAGCTTTCACGAAGGCCTTCTGCAACGGCGACCGCGCCGTGGCCAAGGACAAGGGAGTGCCGATCGGCCTGGCCGACTACCTGCGGATCGCCGTGACGGCGCCGTTCATCATCGGGCGCCTACTGGTGGTTCGGCGCGCCAATCGGATCCCGGCACTCCGCCAGATCACCGATGACTACCTGGTGCGGCTCGTCAAGCGTCGGCTCAAGACCTATGGCAAGCCCGAATTCACCAGCGATGCAAAGGATTACACGCCAGCTGGACAGCTAGCGTAACGGGTCCGGGTGCCCGCCGGCTACCAGACCAGTCGGGCGAGGTAGGTCTGGGCGAATTTGCGAACGGCGGCGGTGTCGTTGATGTCGAGGACCCCTGCCCTGTTGGTGAGCAGTGAGGCGACCAGCCGCACCAGGATTTCGGCGGTGGTGAGGACCTCATCGTCGGGCATGCCGACTCCACAGAGACGCAGCGTCGCGGCGACCAGATGGCTGGCACGCACCAGCGCCTTCTCACCGCTGGGGGTATTGACTCCGATGAGCAGTTCCGGCTCACTTTCGATGACCGCGGTCGCCAGCGGACTCTCGGTGATGCGGCGCATGGCCAGGGTGAAGCATTCCACGATGGCGCCGCGGGCGTCCTGCGCGCGGGCGGCGTTGCCGAGTTCGACGAACAGCGCTTGCGTGTCGGTTTCCACCAGCTGCTCGAATAGTGCTTCCTTGGTGGGGAAGTGCCGGTACAGCGTGCGGCGACTCACCCCGGCGCGCTGGGCGACCGCATCGATGTTGGCGCGACGAAAGGCATGCCGGGCGAACTCCACGCGGGCGGCCGCGAGGATGGCGCCCGCCGTGCCAGTCATGGGATCGGCGACCTTGACCGTTGCCGGACTTCCCATGGCGTTCATCCTGTCATGCTGCGCGGTGAGCTGGGCCGACGCGAGGTAGGTCAGCGGGTCTGTCGGCGGGTCTTCGCACCTGTTATCGTGACACAATTACATGAATTTGTGCCATAGTGCGGCCGAAATTCGTTCACCGGAGGTCTTGGATGCCCACGCACTACCCCGACCTGTACCAGCGCGTTCGCCGGCAGGCCGAGCTGCTGCCGGAGCTCTACGGCGACCTGGACTTCGACGTGCAGCCCTACCGCACGGCCGCCTCCCCCGACGACGTCGCGTCCCTGCCGGGCAACCCCGCCACCCGGGCCAAGTTGCTGGCCGACGATGCCGCCGTCGAGTTGATCACGACGGCCACCTGGCTGGGCGACGTGGTGTCGGACTCCTACGCCGCATTGATGGGCCAGCACAGCGTCAGCACCCTGATCGGCATGCTCAAGCAGGCCTGCCGCCACGGTGTCGACGCGGTGCCCGACGCCCCGCCGGAGCTGGCTGCGTTCATCGCCGACATGGAGGCCACCCCGGACTGGCTGGACATGGATCTGGTGCGTAAGGGAGCAGAGCATTCCCGTCTCCCGATGGCGCTGTTGGCACCCTTCGTCGTCCGCGGTGCGTTCATCGCGACCTTCCTCAACACCTATGCCGCGCTGCCGATGGCGCTGACCGGCGCACTGTCGGGCAAGCGTGCCGCCGGGCGGGTCAACGAAACCACCAGTTTCTTCGCCGTCACCACGCTGCCCGGCGCGCTGGACCGGCACGGCCCGGGCTTCGAGGCCGCGGCCATGGTGCGGCTGATGCACTCGATGGTCCGCTTCAACGCGCTCAAGCGATCGCCGAAATGGGACATCGACATCTACGGGCTGCCGATTCCGCAGATCGACCAGATGCCGGCCGGGATGATCAACCTCTTCGTGCTGGCGATGGACGCCCGCCGGAAAGGACGTACCGAATTCACCCCGAGCGAGCGCGCCCAGGTCGAGTTCACCCGCTATCGCTGCGTGCTCCTCGGCCTGCCGGAAGAACTGCTGCCGACCACGCCCGATGAGATCATCCGGGTGTTCAGCGCCCGCGCTGCGCTACTGCGCGACGACTTCGACGACGCCACCTGCGGGGAACTGGTCCGCTCGACCATGGCCGCCTACCTGCGCCAGGAGCAGACGCTGCGTGAGCGCATCGCCGATGCGGTGGAGAAGAGCTACAGCAAGGCCTTTTTCGTCAAGACGTTCTGCGGCGGCAGGCGAGACGTGGCCAAGAAGATGAGCGTCACGCTCAGCGCCGGCGACTACGCGCGGATCGCCCTGACGGCTCCGTTCGTGACGGGTCGCCTGCTGGTGGTGCAGCGCGCTGTGCGCACCCCGGGCCTGCGCCGGCTGACCAACGCCTACATACTCAGGCTGCTCAAGCGACGACTGGCCGCCTACGGCACGCCCGAATTCACCAGCGACTCCGCCGAGTACACCCCGTCGGGCAAGGCCGCCTGATCGGCATCGGAGCGCTCCCGCAGATGCCGGGTCTCCCAACCTCGTAGCTTCTCGCGGCACGGTTGCTCCACCAGGGCATAGCTCACCGCGGCGATGGCGACGGTGAACACCAGCGTCAGCGCCAGCACCACCGCCATATCACCGGTGAAGGCGAATCGGCCGATGACGGGGAACACCATGTCGAGAGCCGCCAGGTGCCAGATGAAGATTCCGTAGGACCAGCGGCCCAACGTCACCATCGGCGCGCTGGCCAGGAACCGGTGCGGTGTGTCGGGCCGATCCAGCACCAGCGGCGCCAACAACGCCCACGCCAGCACCCCGCCCATCGCGGTGCGCACGATGAACTGACCGACGGTGGCCGAAGTCAGCCCCTCCGGCCCAGCCAGTGGCGAGGCCGCCACTGCGAACGCCACCAGAGTCACCCCTGCCATGGGCAGCCGCCGACGGGCCAGCCGGTGCACCCGCCCTACCGGGCTGTACGCCCACTCGGCCAGCAGCATGCCCGCCCCGAACCAGCAGCCGTAGGCCGGCGCCCAGTTCAACGGATTCACCCCGTAGGGGGTGTGGATGGGCAAGAACCCCCACCCCAGGCTGAGCAACGCCACGCCGGCGATCGCCGGTACTCGGGCGCGCACCGGCAACCGCCGCGCCGCCAGTGCCAGCAGCGGCAGGGCCACGTAGAAGCTGACCTCCACGGCCAGGCTCCACATCTGGGTAAGGCCCGGGGTCAGAGTCAGCGGCACATAGATCTGGGTCATCGTGAGATTGGCCAGCCACACCACCAGGCTGGCGCCGCCGGCATCGGGCAGCAGCGCCAGGATCACCACCACCGACACCAGGTAGGCCGGCATGATCCGCACCACCCGTGAACGCAGGTAATGCCCGGTGCGCGGCGCCGGACGCAGTCCGCGCGCGGCCGCCGCGTGCCCACGCCACAGCAAAAATCCGCTCAGCGCGAAGAACACCGCGACCGCCATGTCGAAACGACCCCACATCCGGCCGCTGATCCCCGACGAGTGTCCGGTCTGAAACGCGACGTGTGTGATCACGACCCCGATAGCCGCGCAGGCGCGCATACCCTCGACTGCGGGCAGGAAGCTACGTACGCCACCCACCTGCTGACTCATCTGATTTCCGACCGAGGCATCGATGGACACACAGTAGCTGTTGCGGCTGCTGCTGTTAGGGTCAAACAAATTTGGGTACCGGGACAAAAGGAGGATGCGGCGACGTGAACCGAGCAATCATGATGCGTATCGCGGCATGCGCAGTCATGGGCCTCGGCGCCGCCCTGATGGTTGCGGCACTGCTGCTGTCCACCTACACGGTGGGCAAAATCGCCAAGATCCCGCTCGACATCGACGTCACGCTGATCGGCAACGGCAGCGGCGCCGCGTTGGACCCGGAGTCTCTCGGCAGTGAGCACGCCGTCGTCGACCAGGACGTGCCGCTGGTGTCCCAGCAACAGATCGGGGTCGAGTCGCCCGCCAATGCCGACGTGGTGACCCTGCAGGTCGGCTCGTCGCTGCGGCGCGCGGACCGGCAGAAGGACACCGGGCTGCTGTTGGCCATCGTCGACACCGTGACGCTGAACCGCACGACCGCCGAGGCGGTTTCGGACGACACACACCCGGGTGGCTCGGTGCAGCGACCGCGCAACTTTGAGGACGAGAGCCCGCCCACCAACATCGCCCTGCCGCACGAGGGACTGTCGTACCGGTTCCCCTTCGACACCAAGAAGCAGTCCTACCAGTACTTCGACCCGATCGCGCAGAAGGCCTACGAGGCCAACTACGAGGGTGAGGACGACGTCAACGGGCTGACTACCTACCGGTTCGTCCAGAACGTCGGCTACGACAACGACGGCAGCCTGACCGAGCCGGTCCGCTACCCGTCGCTCTACGGCCACGACGAAGACGGTGAGATCACCGCGCCCGCCCGACTCTGGAACATCGAAGGCGCCGACCCCGACGAGGACGTCACGATGACGCGGTACTACGCCGCGCAGCGCACCATGTGGGTCGACCCCGTCTCGGGCACCATCGTCAAGTCGAAGCTGCACGCCAACCACTACTACGCCCGGGACGCGCTCAAGCCGGAGATCGCACTGGCCGACTACACGGTCACCAGCTCCGAGGAGACCATCGAGCAGCAGGTCAACGCGGCGCGCAACGAACGTGACCGGGTGGCACTGTGGTCCCGGGTCCTGCCGATCACCTTCACCGCGGCGGGGCTGATCTGCTTGATCGGCGGAGTCCTGGTCGGCTGGTTCAGCCTGCCGGCCGAGGCCGCGCTGGGCCGCAGCGACCGGCACGGCTCCGACGGTGGATTCTTCGGCGGTTTCGCGCCCAAGGCGCCGACGGCCGATCGCCCGTCCGGTGCCGAAGCCGAGACCGAGAAGATCCCGGCGCAACGTCCCCAGCTGGACCGCCCGGCGACGCCACCGGAGTCGAGCCCCCCGGAACGGGGCACCCCGGATTCGGCTCCCGACCAGCCGTAGTTGCGCGGTGGTGCGCGCCAGAGCCTGGATCGCGCCGTGCTATGCACTCGGGCTGACACTGCTCATCCTGGCGCCATTGCTGCGCCCGGGTTATCTGCTGTTGCGCGACGCGGTTTCGACACCGCGGTCATATCTGACCGGCGCCGCCCTCGGGCTGGGTGAGGCATCCCCGCGGGCGGTACCCCAAGACTTCGCGGTGGCGCTGGCGTCGCGGCTGATCGACGGCGGGACCGTGGTCAAGGCGCTGCTCTTCATGGGCCTGTGGCTTGCTGGATGCGGGGCGGCACGGCTGGTGGCGACCGTACTGCCGGGGTCCGGACTGCCCGGTCAACTGGTGGCGATCACGGTGGTGATCTGGAACCCGTATGTGGCCGAGCGGCTGCTGCAGGGCCATTGGAGCCTGCTGGTCGGGTACGGCTGCCTGCCATGGGTGGCGGCGGCGATGCTGGGCTTGCGCGCCGGCCCGGGGGCCGACTCCGGCGAGCCTCGCCGAACCGCCGGGCCCATGCGGCGGCCCCGGCTTCCCCTCACCTCCGCCGGCCCGGGGGCCGACTCCGGCGAGCCTCGCCGAACCGCCGGGCTGTTCAGCCTGGTGTTCTTTCTGGCGCTGGCCGGCTTGACACCCACCGGGTTGCTGCTGGCGGCGGTGGTGGCGCTGGCGTGTGTCGCGGCGCCCGGGTCCGGGCCGCCGCGCTGGTGGTGCGCGGCCAGCGCGGGCGCGATCGCCGCGACCGCCGCGTTGCCGTGGCTGATGGCGGTGGTGCTCAGCCCGGGCTCGGCGCAGGGCGAGTCCACCGGGGTGGCGGCATTCGCGGCCCGCGCCGAGCCTGGCCTGGGCACCCTGGGCAGCCTCGCCGGGCTCGGCGGGATCTGGAACGCCGAGGCGGTACCCGGTTCGCGACGAACGGCTTTTGCGCTGCTGGCGACGGCGGTGTTCATCGGGGTACTGGGGCTGGGCTGGGCGTCGGTGCGCGACCTACCCGCGGTGCGGCCGCTACTGATCCTAGCGGGCTCGACAGTGCTGGTGTTCACCCTGCTGGCGACCGGGCCGGGGCTGGCGTTGCTGCGCTGGGCGACGGACATCGCACCAGGGCTCGGGGTGCTGCGTGACGGTCAGAAGTGGGTGGCACTGGCGGTGCCGGGCTACCTGCTGGCCGGCGCCGGGGCGGTCATGGGGCTGCGAGACCGGCTGGCACCGGCGCGGGCGGCGCTGGTGTGCTGCATCGCGTTGATCGTCGTCCTGCCCGACCTGGCCTGGGGGGTGGCCGGGCGGCTCACGCCAGTGCACTACCCGCCCGGTTGGGCGGCGGTGGCGGCCAAGATCAATGCCGACCCGCGCCCGGTGGCCGTGCTGCCGGCCGACACCATGCGCCACTTCCCCTGGGCGGGGCGGGCTCCGGTGCTCGATCCGCTGCCCCGGTGGGTGCGCGCCGAGGTGCTCGCGACCGGCGACCTGACCGTCGGCGGACAGACCGTGACCGGCGAGGGTAGCCACGCCCGCGAAGTCCAGCAGGCACTGTTGTCGGGCGCTGAGCCGGCCACGCTCGGCGTCAAAGGCGTGGGTTGGGTGGTCACGGAGTCCGATACGGACGGCGAAATGGGTGCTGCGGCAGAAACTCTGAACAGGCTTCCCGTCGCCTATCGAGATTCCGGTCTTACCCTCTACCGGGTCGGCGGGCACGCGCCGAAGGCGTCGGCCGGACCGCGCCGGGCCGCGATGGCCACGCACCTGGGGTGGCTGGCGATGCTGGTGGTGGGTGCGGGAGGGCTGGCGGCGCCGGCGATACGACGACGCTTGCCCGGTCACCGGCGAAGTGCGCCGTGAAAGACGGTCACGGCGTGACCGGTCAGGATGACACCATCGCCGTCAGCGCGGACCCGCAATTGCCCGCCTCGCGCAGAGGCCGGTGGGGTTCCCCCCGAACCTGACCGCCGTGAACGTGTCGACTACATATGCCGGGACGGACACCTAGGCGTCCAGGAAGCGGGCCCGTACACCGGGCCCGGGGATGGGGCAGGTGTCGTACCGACCGCCTAACCGATAACGGACAGCGGCGAAGCGGTCGTAGAGCCAGTCCCGCAGCCCTGCCGGGATGATGCGCGCCGCGAGCAGTAGCCGGAATGGCCCACCCAGGTAGCTCAGCACCCGCAGTGCCGCCGCCGATCGAACATCGATGTGCTCATCGGGCCGGCCGGGATTCGCCACGAAGACCATCGAGTCGATGTCTCGCAGCTCCGGATGGCGCTCGATGATCTCGCGCGCGAAGTCACCTTCCAATGCGGCAAATCGCAGGGTGCCGCGCCGGTCGAACCGCAGGATGGTCTGCACGGATCGATTGCAGATCCCGCAGACACCGTCGTAAAGCAGCACCGGCGTAGCGCGATCGTCGGGCATCGACACACCTCCAGCTTCCGCACAATTCCTTCGGCCAGTATGAGCCGGTAGGACGCGGGTGCGCGCGATAGGGTCTCGGCGTGGAGTTCACCGCGACCGAGATTGCGGCCGCAGTTCAGAGCGGATCTCTGACGGCGCGAGCCGCCACACAGCAAGCGCTGCACCGGATCGAGCAGACCCAGCCGGCCTTCAACGCGTGGCAGGTGATCCGCACCGACGCCGCGCTGGCCGAGGCGGACCTGATCGACGCTCGCGACGACCGCGGCTCACTTCCTTTGGCGGGCGTTCCGATCGCCATCAAAGACAACATCGCCGTAGCCGGGGAACCGATGCGGGAGGGCTCGCTGGCCACCAGCGCGGCACCGCGAACAACCGATCACGAGGTGGTTCGTCGCCTCCGCGCCGCCGGCGCGGTGATCGTCGGACTGACCCGCGTCCCCGAGCTCTGCGTCTGGGGCGCAACCGATTCAGTCTTCGGCGTCACCCGCAATCCCTGGAATCCGCAGCGGACGCCGGGTGGCTCCTCCGGGGGCTCCGCGGCTGCGGTCGCATCGGGAGCAGTCCCCGTCGCCCACGGGAACGACGGCATGGGCTCGATTCGGATCCCGGCTGCGTGCTGCGGCTTGGTGGGCCTCAAACCTGGGCACGGGGTGGTGCCGGTCGGCGAGGCACACACATCCTGGGGAGGTATGTCAGAGAACGGGCCGCTCACGACCACGGTCGCAGATGCCGCGCTGATGTTCTCGGTCCTGGCCTGCGATCCCGGTGCCGCGGCGCTGATCGATCCGCCCACCCTGCGGATCGCGGTGTCGACCACGGCTCCCAGCCTCGCGACGCCGGTGGCACGCGGTTGGACCGAGGCGGTCCATCGGACTGCCGAAATTCTTCGCGGCGGCCACCGCATTCGGTCGGCGACCCCGCGTTACCCGGCCACGCTGATGAACACGACCGCACTGGCGTTATGGACGGCAGGAGCTGCTGCCGATGCACACGCTTCGACGAACGTCGCCTTACTGGAGCGCCGCAACCGCATCCATGTGCGGATCGGAGACGCCGTCGTGAAGCGGGGACTCGCGAGCCCCAAGGGACGCGAGGTATGGCGGCGGCGCGCGTTGGACTTCTTCGCCGACACCGATGTCCTGGTCACGCCGACGCTGGCTCAACCTGTCTCTTATACACATC
>NZ_JRMM01000094.1:0-16897 GCF_000972905.1 Mycobacterium sp. UM_Kg27 | reverse complement strand
CGGTTCAGCGAGGCTCGACGCAGGAGAGCCGAAACTGGGACCGCCGCACAAACTCGGCGGCTTTGTCACCGGCTATCGGCGTCCCGAGGATCCGCAGACCCTGATGGTCTGGCAGGTGGCTGTCAACGCCGCGCACCGGGGAGCCGGCCTGGCCGGCAGGATGCTCGATCACCTGGCGAGCACGCAGGTCACTCGAGGCGTTACTCATCTTGAGACCTCGATCACACCGGACAACGAGGCCAGCCGCCGGCTTTTCGGCGCCTTCGCTCGGCGATGGGCTGCACCACTGGAGTGTTCCGTGCTGTTCGGAGCGGATTTGTTCGCCGAATCTCATCTGGCAGAAGAACTGTTTCGCATCGGGCCGCTTCGGGTACCCCCACGACGCCAGTGAGGGCGTGGCAAGGTTGAGATCACAAAATGGTCTCGGTAAGGTCACGAACGCGCAAACGTGAGCCCCGACAGACCTAGGCCGGGGGCATACGAGCGGGGTGGTAGGTCGAGCCGAGATCACCCGCGGCACGGAGTTTGACGTCGACCTGTCGTTCCGTTCCGTTGTATGTGACCGACGGACGGAGGAACTATGACGATTTTTGAAACCCTGGAATCCGAGGTACGAAGTTATTGCCGGTCCTGGCCGGTGACGTTCGATCGGGCCAGCGGCTCCCGGATGTGGGATGTCAACGGCAAGGAGTATCTGGACTTTTTTGCCGGCGCCGGAGCGCTCAACTACGGCCACAACCACCCTGATCTGCGGGCGCCGCTAGTGGAGTACCTGAGCTCGGATCGAGTGGTGCACTCCCTCGACATGAACACCGTCGCGAAGGCCGAGTTCCTGGAGCGCTTCAACGATGTGATCCTCAAGCCTCGCGAGCTCGACTACAAGGTGCAGTTTCCCGGGCCCACCGGGACCAACGCGGTGGAATCGGCGCTGAAACTGGTGCGCAAGGTCACCGGTCGCGAGAGCATCATCAGCTTTACCAACGCTTTTCACGGCATGACACTGGGTTCGCTGAGTGTCACCGGCAACTCGATGAAGCGCGGCGGCGCCGGTATCCCGCTGGTGCATGCCACGCCGATGCCCTATGACAACTACCTCGATGGCGTGGTGCCCGACTTCATCTGGTTCGAGCGTCTGCTCGATGACAGCGGCAGCGGCCTGAATGAGCCGGCGGGGGTGATCGTCGAGACCGTTCAGGGTGAAGGCGGAATCAACGTGGCCCGCCTGGAATGGTTGCGCGGCCTGTCTGAGCTGTGCCAGCGCCACAACCTGCTGCTGATCGTCGACGACGTCCAGATGGGCTGCGGGCGCACCGGACCGTTCTTCAGCTTCGAGGCGGCCGGAATAGTTCCCGACATCGTCTGCCTGTCCAAGTCGATCAGCGGGTACGGGCTGCCGATGGCGTTAACGCTGTTCAAGCCCGAACTTGACGTGTGGGAGCCGGGCGAGCACAACGGCACATTCCGCGGCCAGAACCCGTCCTTCGTGACCGCCGCTGCCGCACTGAACTTCTGGACCGACAACCGCTTGGAGAAGTCCGTACTGCGTAAGGGCGAACTGATCGAACAGGCGCTGACCGAAGTCGTGGACCCGATCCCCGGCGTCACCACCCGCGGCCGTGGGCTGATCCGCGGCGTGGCCTTCGAACGCCCCGAGCTGGCAGCGGCGGTATGCCGCGAGGCCTTCGAGCGCGGACTGCTGCTGGAGACCTCTGGACCGGAAGGCGAAGTCGTAAAAATGATGCCGCCGTTGGTCATTGACGATGACGACCTAGCCGAAGGTCTGATGATCGCCGCCCAGTCGATCGAAGCCGTCGCCGCCCGCGAACTCACCGCAACCACCTCAGGAGTCAGCCGATGATTGTCCGTACCCTCGCCGAGATCAAGGGCACCGACCGCGACGTGCAGTCCAAGACGTGGAACAGCCAGCGGCTGTTGCTGGCCCGCGACGGACAGCGGTTCTCGATGCACGAGACGTGCCTGTACGCCGGCACTGAGACCTCGATGTGGTACGCCAATCACGTTGAAGCGGTGTACTGCGTCGGCGGCGAAGGTGAGCTGATCAACGACGAGACCGGCGAGGTGCACCCGCTGCATGACGGCACCCTGTACCTGCTCGACGGTCACGAGCACCACCGGGTCATTGCCCACACCGATCTGCGCATGGTGTGCGTATTCGACCCGCCGGTCACCGGGCAGGAGGTGCACGACGACACCGGCGCGTACCCCCTGCTCACTGAACATCCGCAGGAGACGGCATCGTGACCCCTCCTATGGCCCAAACCCTCACCGACCGCTACCCCACGCGCAATAACGTCACGATCGGTATCGAACCCCGGCACGACCCGGTGGTCTGGACCGCAGCAGCCAACGGCGGGCCGTGGAGCCCGGACAGTGTCGCGCAGTTCGACGCCGACGGATTTCTGGCCGTCGACACCCTGGTGGACGCCGATGTGGTCGCAGACCTGCGCAACGAGCTCGACCGCCTGCGGGCCGACGCCGCGCTGGCCGCCGACGACCGTTCGATCTGCGAGCGCGACAGCGGCCAGATCCGGTCGATCTTCGAGGTGCACCGGATCAGCCCGGCGTTCGCCGCGCTGGTCGCCGATCCGCGCCTGGTGGGACCGGCCCGTCAACTGCTCGGCTCCGATGTCTATGTGCACCAGAGCCGGGTCAACTTCAAGCCGGGGTTCAATGGCCGGGAGTTCTACTGGCACTCCGATTTTGAGACCTGGCACGCTGAAGACGGCATGCCCAGCCCTCGGGCGGTCAGCGTCTCGGTAGCCCTCACCGAGAACCTGGACAGCAACGGATCCCTGATGATCATGCCCGGTTCGCACCGTTGGTTCGTGTCGTGCCCGGGTCAGACCCCGCCGGATCACTACCGCTCGTCGCTCAAACAGCAGGAGATCGGCACACCCGACGATGCGAGCCTGACCTGGCTGGCCGATCAGCACGGGATTCGCCAGATCACCGGCCCGGCCGGGTCCGCGGTGTTCTTCGACAGCAACTGCATGCACGGCTCGAGCAGCAACATCACGCCGTATGCGCGCTCGAACGTCTTCATCGTCTACAACAGCGTGGACAACACCCTGGTGGAGCCGTTCGGCGCTGCCGTTCCGCGACCGACATTCATCGCCAGCCGCGTCTTCGACCCGGTCTAGACCCGGACGGAGAGGAAAGGGACTGCTGTGGCACGTTTCCTGTCCATCACGCTGACCGGGCGGGGGGTGTCGTGCCGCGCGCGCCTGCTCGACGAGCAGGCGCCCCTGACCTGCGCCGTGGTCTGGGAAGCGTTGCCCGTCGCCGGCCAGGCCTTTCACGGCAAGTACGCCCGCAACGAGGTCTACACGCTGTTGCCGCCGTTGGGTAGCCCGGGCCGGGAGAACACCACGGTCACGCCAATCCCCGGCGACGTCTGCTTCTTCGACTTCGACGCCGGTGACATCGGCAACCCCGCCTACGGATACGACGCGGACGGGCAAGCGAGTTCACCGCTGGGCGCCACGGACCTTGCGATATTCTACGGCCGCAACAACCTGCTGGTCAATGGCGATGTCGGGTGGGTGCCCGGCAACGTCTTCGCCACGATCGAGGACGGCCTGAGCGAGATGGCCGCCGCATGCAACGACTTGTGGATGGCCGGTGCGGTCGGGGAACAGTTGGCCTTCACTAGGGCCTAGCGAGGGGCCGGCAAGGGCGCGATCTACCGGTCAGGCCAAGCACTCGCTCGGCGAACAGACCGGCCGCCAACACCAGATCGTCGCTGTGCCGGGGTCCGATGATCTGCATGCCGATCGGCAGCCCCTCCGATGTGGCGCCGATCGGAATGCTCAGCGCCGGCTGTTGAGTCATGTTGAACGGGTAGGTGAACGGCGTCCACTGCGCCCACCACCGCATATCGGATTCGGTCGGCACGTCGTGGCCGGCGGTGAAGGCCGCAATGGGCGTGGTCGGCGTGATCAAGAGGTTGTGCCGTTCGTGGAAGCGGCCCATGGTCAACCCCAGATCCACACTGACCTGGCGTGCGGCCAGATAGTCCACGCCCGACACCGCCGTGCCCCGGGCCCACATGTCGGCCAGGCCCGGGTCGACGAGCCCGCGGTCGCTCTCTCGGCCACGCAGACTGCCCGCTGCCCCGGTCGCCCACAGCACCTCGAACGCGTCGATAGGGTCGGCGAAGCCGGGATCGGCTATCACAACGTTCAATCCCGCGTCGGCCAGTGCCTGAACCGCCTCGGCAACCGCGGATTCGACTTGCGGGTCGACGTCGGCATATCCCAGAGTCGGCGAGTACGCGACGTCGAGACCGACCAGGTCGCGCCGGACTTCACCGCGGTAGGTCGTCAGAGTCGCCGGCAACGATGTGGAGTCGCGGAAGTCCGGCAACGCGATGATGTCCATCAGCACGGCGGCGTCTTCGACGGTCCGGGTGATCGGGCCGGCGTGCGCCAGTGGCCCGAACGGACTGATCGGATACATCGGCACCCGGCCGTGAGTGGGTTTGAAACCGACCACCCCGCAGAAACTCGCGGGGATCCGGATGCTTCCGCCGCCGTCTGTGCCGATAGCCAAGGGCGCCATTCCGGCCGCGACGGCGGCGGCGCTGCCACCCGAGGAGCCACCGGCGGTACGGGTGGTGTCGGCGGGATTGCGGGTGACGCCGGTCCGTGGGCTGTCGGTGACGCCCTTCCACGCCAGTTCCGGGGTGGTCGTCTTGCCCAGCAGCACCATGCCGTCGTTGCGGATCTTGTCCACCGCCGGACTGTCATCGGGCCATGGCCCCGCCGCATCGGCGAGCAGCGATCCCCGCAAAGTCGGCCAACCGGCGGTGTGAAAGACGTCCTTGATCGCGATCGGCACCCCATCGAGCAGGCCCTTGGTGTAGTTGCCGCCCCAGCGGACCTCGGATTTACGGGCCTCCGACAGCGCAGCCTCTTCATCGACCAGACAGAAGGCGTTGACTTCGCCGTCACGTTCGCTGATCGCCGCGAGAGCGGCGGCGGTGGCTTCCACCGGCGACAGCTCACCGGAGGTGTAGGCGGCGACCAGTTGCAGAGCGGTCAGTTCAGTCGGCTCGGTCATGTCCGCCCCCTCACCCGGTTCCGCTGGATGCGTACCGGGTCATCTGCTTGTCGACGACGTTGTGCAGTGGCTGCCCAGCGAGATATCGCTTGAAGTTGGCGATGAACTGCTGCTGCAAGAGACTCCGCCAACCCCGGATGTCACCGCTGTTGTGTGGCGTCAGGCTGACGTTGGGCGCACTCCACAGCGGATGATCGGCAGGAAGCGGCTCCGGTTCGACGACATCGAGGGCCGCCCCGGCAATGACGCCGTTCTGCAGCGCCGCCACCAGCGCGCCGGTGTCCACCAGCTCGCCGCGCCCCACGTTGATCAGGCGCGCCGTCGGCCGCATCGCGTCAAGCACCCCGGCCTCGACCATGCCCCGGGTCTGCGCCGTCAATGGGGCGGCGAGCACCACATAGTCGGCGTCGGCGACTGCGGCGAGCACATCGGTGGTGATCGAGCCGAAGTCGGGATCCTCGCGGGCGCTGCGGCCCACGCCGCGCACCGACATGCCAACGGCTCGCAGCAACCGGGCGACGGCCCGCCCTACCGGGCCCGGCCCGATGATGGTCACAGATGCGCCGGCGATCGGCTCGCTGTCGAAGTGCTCCCACCGGTGGACACGCTGAGCCTCCCCGGAGCGCCGGAAGTCCTTGGCGAAGGCCAGGATCTGGCCCAGCACGTACTCGGCAATGGGTTCCTCGAATATGCCGCGCGAATTGGTGACCACGACATCGCTGTCGACCAGCTCTTCGAAGAGCACGGCGTCCACGCCGATCGCGGCGACCTGGACCCAGCGCAGCGCCTCGGCGGAAGACCACACCGATTCCAGTGCGGGAGAGGAGAAGTCATACAAGAAGAGCACGTCGGCGCCGACAATTCCGTCGGCCAGCCGCGATGACGGAACCATGCGCAACTCCGCGTCTGCGCTGATCGAATCGAGTTGGGCGGGAACCGACTCACCGTGCTGGACGGTCACCACCGGCCGCGCGTCCACATTGACACCGTAGAAACAGATCGTATGATTGTCAACAATCCAGGGCTGGCCTGGGGGTGGAACGTCGGTATGGGGAAACCCATGGATCTGTCCCAGTTTCCGGAATTGCCGGAGTTCGACGGGCCGGTTGATCAGCGCGGTGTCGGCATCATCGCGCCGTTCGACCTGGCCATCGAACGCGAACTGTGGCGCTGGATCCCCGCCGAGGTGACGCTGCACCTGGCCCGTACTCACTACGAACCGGTCCCGGTCAGCCGGGCCATGGCCGAGCTGGTGTCTGACACCAACCACCTACAGGCGGCGACCCGAGACGTGCTGCACGTCGAACCAGAGGTGGTTGCCTATCTGTGCTCGTCAGGCAGCTTCATCCACGGCGTCGAGTATGAGAAGACGCTGGTCTCTGCGATCGAGGCGGCCGGCGCCAAGGCGGCGGTCACCACATCGGGAGCACTGGCCGAAGCCGTTATCGCACTGGACATCTCGCGGATCAGCGTGCTGACCCCCTACGACGAAGAGCTGACCGACTTGTTGCGGGTGTTCTTGAATCAGCTCGGGGTGTCCGTGCTGCACTCGGATCATCTGGGGCTGGGCGGGGGGATCTGGAAAGTCAACTACCGCACCGTGGCCGAACGGATCCTGGCCGCCGATCGCCCGGACTCGCAGGCCATCTTCGTCAGCTGCACCAACCTGCGGACCTATGACATCGTCGCGCCGCTGGAGCAGATGCTGGGCAAGCCGATCCTCACCGCCAATCAACTCACGATGTGGGCGTGCTTGGGCCGGATGGACCTGCCGATGATGGGCCCCGGCCAGTGGCTCCGCGACGTCTTCACCGGAGCCCCGCAGTGACCGCCGCACCACCCACCGTCGGGTTCATCTATCCCGACCACGCCGCCGAGTCGGACTACCCGCGCGCAGCTCGGTTGCTGGACATGCACCTGCCCGTGGCGCACATCTACGGCACCGACCTGCACGCCGTGCCAGAGCTGATGGATCTCGGCAGCCCTGACAAACTCGCCCGCGGGGCGGCATTGCTGGCGCCGCAGCGGCCCGCCGCGGTGGTCTGGGCGTGTACATCGGGCAGCTTCGTGTTCGGCCCCACGGGCGCGGCCGAGCAGGTCGAGCAGCTGGCGGCGGAAGCGGGCGTGCCCGCCTCGAGCACCTCGTTCGCGTTCGTGCACGCGTTGGCCGCGCTCGGTTGCCGTCACGTCGCGGTGGCGGCCAGCTATCCGCGCGACATCGCCGAGTTGTTCGTGAACTTTGTTGCCGCCCATGGCGTCACCGTCGAAGCCATGGGCGACGCCGGCATCCCCACCGCCGCAGAGGTGGGCCGGCTGACGCCGAATCAGGTCCGGGACTTGGCGCTGCGCAATGATTGTCCCCGGGCGGACGCACTGTTGATTCCCGACACCGCCATGCACACCGTCGACCAGGTCGACGAAATCGAGCAACTGCTGGGCAAGCCGGTACTGACCGCTAACGCGGTGACGGTGTGGGAAGGTTTGCGCATCGCCGGGATAACCCGGCGGACCGCCGGGCTGGGCGCATTGTTCGAGGATGGGCGATGACAATCTCACACGATGCCGCGTTCGAGCCACTGAGCCGAGCTTCGACGGCAGAGTTGATCGCCGAACGACTGCGGGAGGCGATCACCCGCGGCCGGCTGTTGCCGGGTCAGCAGCTCGGTGAAGCGAGTCTGGCCGCGCAGTTTGCGGTGTCGCGTGGACCGGTACGGGAGGCGATGCAGCGGCTGGTGGCCGAAGGGTTGCTGCGCAGCGAACGCAACCGAGGCATCTTCGTCGTCGAACTCACCGATGACGACGTCCGCGACGTGTATCAGGCCCGCAAGGCGATCGAACGCGCCGCCGTGATCGAAGTGCTCCACGGTGACCCCCGCGGAGCGGCGGCGCGGTTGCGTGGTCCGGTGGAGGCCCTGCGGGTGGCCGCCGCCCACGGCGACGGCACCGCTGCGGCCGACGCCGACCAGGCGTTCCATGAGGTGCTGGTCGAGTGTGCCGGCAGCCCTCGCCTGCACCGCGCGATGCGGACCCTGCTGTCGGAAACTCGAATCCTGCTCGGAGAACTCGAAGAGGCCTACCCCGACCTACGCGAACAGGTGACCGAACATGTCGTGCTGCGCAAGGCGATCGGTGCCGGAGACGAAGATCTGGCGATCCGACTGATCGATGAGCACATGGACGATGCGGTACGTCGGCTGTTGGCGCGGCGGGCGCAGCTGCTCTTGGCCTCGCCGTAGCACCTAGCCGATCTGTGCGCCTATCTCTTTGGCCGCCTCGACCAGCACAGCGGCCACCCCTTGGTACTGCGAAATACTCAGACGGTGAACGGGCGCTGCGGCATTGAGCGCCAGCAGCACACCCGGCGCACGCGCGGGAATCGGCACCGCAACCGAGGCGACGCCGTCCTCACTGCCCTCCCGGTTCACCGCGTAGCCCTGTTGTCGTATCCGACCGAGCTCGCGGTGCAGCTCCGTCCTGGTGCCTACCGAATGTGTCGTCACACGCTGCAGCTCTTCGGTGGGATACAGCCGGGCGATGTCGGCGTCAGACAGGCGCGCCAGTAGCGCCTTGCCGGTCGAGGTGCAATGCGCCGGCATGGTGCGTCCCAGCCGTGAGGCAACCCGCACCGCAGCCTGCCCCTCGGCAGCCGCGATGAAGCGGACGTTGGAGCCCTCAAGCACGCCAAGGTGCACCGACTCGTTGAGACATTCACTGAGGCGCAGTAGTACCGGCTTTGCCGCACCCTCGATGTCGATGCGGTTGAACACCGAGAACGCCACGCTCATCAGCGCGGGCCCGGGGTGATACGCCTTGGACGCCGGATCCTGGCGCACAAAGCCCCGGTACTGCAGCATCGCCAACAGCCGGTGGGCAGTGGAGGATGCGACGCCCAAGTGGTTCGCCGCGTCGGTCAAGCGGATCTGCGGCTGCTCCCCCAGCAGCAGCAGCAGCTTCAGCGCCCGGTCCACCGATCCGATCGGGTACTGCGGCACACCCCCGTCCGGGGCCGCGTCGCCCGGCGACCAACCAGGCTCGTCTTTCTGCATAGCAGAGACACTACCCAGCGTTGTTGACCTTTAAGCGGGAATCCTGGCAGAGTTTTCGCCACAGCCCCGGGACTTTCTCTGCATAACAGATATCTTGGGTTCTCAAGACTGGAGACGCATCGATGAGTGATCACCGGCATGTCCTCGATGAGGTCAGGCGGGGCATGATCCCGGCGCACATCTACAACGACGCTGAGATCTTCGAACTCGAGAAGGAGCGGCTCTTCCGTCGCGCCTGGATGTTCGTCGCGCATGAGTCGGAGATCCCCCAAGACGGCGACTACGTCGTGCGACGCCTGCTCAACGACTCCTTCATCATTGCGCGCGACTCCAAGGGCGACGTGCGGGCCATGTTCAACATGTGCCTGCATCGCGGGATGCAGATCTGCCGCGCCGAGATGGGCAATGCCTCCAATTTCCGATGTCCCTACCACGGCTGGTCGTATCGCAACGACGGGCGCATCACCGGCTTGCCCTTCCACCAAGAGGCCTATGGCGGCGAGGCCGGCTTTTCCAAGCGCGGCCAGACTCTGTTGCCCGCACCGAGTCTCGCCAGTTACAACGGCCTGATCTTCATCAGCCTTGACCCGCAGGCTCCCCCGCTCGAGGACTTTCTCGGCGACTTCAAGTTCTATCTCGACTTCTACACCAGGCAGAGCCGCAGCGGCCTCGAGGTGCGCGGCCCGCAACGGTGGCGCATCAAGGCGAACTGGAAGATCGGCGTCGAGAATTTCGCCGGCGACATGTATCACACCCCGCACACCCACGCCTCTGTCGTCGATATCGGGCTATTTCGGGAACCGAAGGCGCAGAAGCGCAAAGACGGCGCGACGTACTGGGCGACCTGCGGCGGAGGTACCACCTACAAGCTGCCGCCCGGCGACTTCGAGGAACGGATGCGCTACGTCGGCTATCCCGACGAAATGGTGGGGCGCATCAAGGACGTGTGGTCGGCCGACCACCAGCGCATGGTCGCCGACGACGGCTTCATGATCTCGGCGGCATCCTGTTTTCCTAACATGAGCCTGGTTCACAACTGGCCGAAGATCCAGGACAGCGAAGATGTGTTGCCGTTCATCTCGATCCGCACCTGGCAGCCGATCAGTGAGAACGAAACCGAGGTGTACTCGTGGTTTGCGGTCGATGCGGCCGCCCCCGAGCAGTTCAAGAAAGACTCCTACAAGGCCTACCTGATGTGCTTTGGCTCCACGGGCATGTTCGAACAGGATGACGTGGAGAACTGGGTGTCGCTGACCAACACCGCTGCCGGTTCCATGGCCCGTCAACTGTTGCTCAACGGCCGGATGGGCCTGCTCGCCGACGACACCCCCGTGGTCAACGCCTTGCCACCTGAGCTGTTCCATGGCCCAGGCACCGCTCAAGTCGGCTACAACGAGAACAACCAGCGCGAGATCCTTCGGATGTGGGCCGATCACCTCCAAATGAGCCCGGTGGCGACCGACACCGCAGCGATGGGCACACAGCGCGAAGGAATCACCCCCCTCGTGCAGACCAACGGCACGTCGGCGTGCGATGCCGGCTGCGAGGAGGCCCGGGTATGACGTCCGCCGAGAAAAGCCAGCGGCCCGGGTTCGCCCGGCCAAAAGATGCCCGCGGCCCGTGGGAGCTTGCAGTTCTTGGTGAGCATGCACCCAAGCAGCTCCGTACCGGTAAGCCCTTGCCGTTCAACGACACCCGACACCTACAGGCGCACCAGTTCTTGGTCGACGAGGCCTATCTACTCGACGCACAGCAGTACACCGAATGGCTTGACACCCTCACCGAGGACATCCATTACTTCATGCCCGTCCGGGTGACGACCGCCTCGGGAGCTGGATTCGACACTTCGCCGGGCATGGCTCATTTCGATGAGAACAAATACTCGTTGAACCGGCGCGTCGCGCGCTTTGCGACCGAGCACGCCTGGACCGAAGATCCGCCGTCACGGCTGCGCCATCACATCACCAACGTTCGCACCTTCGCCTGCGAGGACGACCAGCACCTGATCGTCGAGTCAGCCGAGCTGCTGTTCCGCAGCCGCGGCGATGTGAACGAGGCGGCGTTCGTCTCCTGCGGCCGGGAAGACCTGCTGCGGCGCACAGATGACCAGTGGAAGTTGGCGCGGCGCAGCATCTATGTCGATGAGTCGGTGCTGCGTATGCAGAATCTGGCGGTCTTCCTGTGAGCGCACTCGATGACCTCATGGCCAATACGGTCGGTGACGCCATAACCATCGCCAACGAGTTCACCGAAGTGACGCTGCACCGGGTCGATACCCGCAACGGGTCGCGGCTGTTGATCACATCGCCGAAGTCGGGGCAATGGATCAGTCTCGACGCGCTGGAATTGGAGGCATTGACCTGGCAGAACGCCTACACTCTGGCGGCGATGGTGGGCAACATGCACCAACCGCTCCTCTCCGACGACAGTGACCTGCCGTGACGCGATGGCTGGACGGTAAGCGGGCCCTCGTCGTCGGCGCCGGCTCAGGAATCGGTCGAGCAGTCGTCGACGCCTATCTCGACGAGGGAGCCCAGGTCGCGGTGTTGGAACGCGATCAGTCGAAGTGCGCTGCCTTGGCAAGTCAGTTGCCGAGAGTCCCGGTGACACAGGGAGATGCCACGACTGCCGAGGCCAACGAGCGTGCTGTCACTACCGCCGTTGCGGCGTTCGGCGGCCTCGACACGCTGGTCAACTGCGTGGGGATCTTCGACTTCTACAAGGGAATCACCGATATCTCGACCGACGAGCTGGAGCCGGCGTTCGACGAGATGTTCAAGACCAACGTCCTGAGTCAGCTGCAGTCGGTGAAAGCCGCTCTCCCAGCACTTCAGGCCCAAGAGCGGTCATCGATCGTTCTCACCGAGTCCGCGTCATCGTTCTATCCCGGTCGCGGCGGCGTACTTTACGTCGCGTCGAAGTTCGCCGTGCGCGGCCTGGTCAGCACGCTCGCCTACGAGCTCGCCCCGCACATCCGGGTCAACGGCGTTGCGCCGGGCGGAACGTTGAACACCGACTTACGCGGTTTGCAGAACCTCTCGCTCGACCATATCCGCCTGGACGACACCCCCGACCGGGCACGCGATCTCGCGGCCCGCACCCCGCTCAACGTCGCACTCACTCCGCAGGACCACGCCTGGAGCTATGTCTTCTTGGCATCAGACCGGTCCCGCGGTATCACGGCCGGAACCACACATCCCGACGGTGGATTCGGGATGACCACCGGAGGTACCGCGTGACCGCCGACGATCTGGCGCCACTGAGGCTGGAGGTGGCGCAGGCCTGCCGAGTCGCTGCCGCCCGAGGTCTGGTGGACGGCATTCTCGGACACATCAGTGCCAGGGTCGACGAACAACACCTACTCGTGCGGTGCCGCAGCGACTCCGACGACGGCGTGGCATTCACCCGTCCCGGCGACATTCGGCTCATCCGCTTTGACGGAACACCGGGCATGCCAGGCGAACTGGACGGATACCGGGTGCCCAACGAGCTGCCGATCCACGTCGAGACCCTGCTGGCCCATCCCGAAAACCGGGCAGTGGCCCACCTGCACCCACCGGCCGTCGTGGCCGCCGACCTGGCGGGCATCACGATCGAACCCATCTACGGGGCCTTCGACATCCCTGGCGCGTGGCTCGCGCGCCGCGGCGTCCCGGTGTACCCGCGGGCCGTGTTGATCCGCACCGCAGAACTCGGTAGGGAGATGGTCGCAGCCATGGCCGGCAAGCCGGTGGTGATCTGTCGCGGCCATGGAATCACCAGCGCCGCTGCCACGGTTCGCCAGGCTGTCCTGCAGGCGATCAGCGTGGACCAGCTGGCTTCGATGTCACTGCGGATCCGCTGCGCGGGCGGCACGCCAAGGCCGATCGACGAGGCAGATTGGGCAGACCTGCCCGACCTCGGCCCCGCGTTCACCGCAGATGCCGCCTGGCGCCATGAACTGGCCCGGTTGGAGCGCCCGTGACAGGCCAGGAGCAGATCAGCGCGGAGATCGCGACAATCCAGGCCACGTACTCGCGCGGCGGCGTTGAGGAGAGCCAGCCGAGGCTGGACTACCCGCCCTACCGCAGCAGCGTTCTTCGCCATCCCAAACGGGCCCTACACCTGGTCGATCCAGAGGCCGTGGAGCTGGTGGGGCCCTGTTTCGGCCGAGACGACGTCGCCCTGCTCGACGCCGATCTGACGATCCAACACGCCGGCACACCGATCGGTGAACGCACCGTGGTGACCGGGCGGATCGTCGACGGCGACGGCAGGCCGGTACGCCGCCAACTCGTCGAGATCTGGCAGGCCAACGCCAGCGGCCGCTACATCCATCAGGGTGATCAACATCCCGCACCGTTGGACCCCAATTTCACCGGAACGGGGCGTTGTCTGACCGATGACGACGGGTTCTACCGGTTCACCACGATCAAGCCCGGCCCGTACCCCTGGCGCAACCACCACAACGCCTGGCGTCCCGCGCATATCCATTTCTCCTTGTTCGGAACCGATTTCACGCAGCGGATGATCACGCAGATGTACTTTCCGGGCGACCCGCTGTGCCCGCTGGACCCGATCTATCAGTCGATCACCGACCCCAAGGCCCGTGATCGACTGGTCGCCGTCTACGACCACGACATCACCAGCCACGAATGGGCCACCGGCTACCGGTGGGACATCGTGCTCACCGGCACAGCCGCAACGCCGTTCGAGGGTCACAATGACTGAGCTGATGGCCACGCCCGGACAGACCATCGGCCCGTTCTTCGGCTATGCGTTGCCGTTCGAACGCGGCAACGAACTCGTGCCTCCCGGCTCGGCCGGTGCCATCGAACTGCACGGCACTGTCACCGACGGCGCCGGGGCGCCCGTTCCCGATGCACTGGTGGAGATCTGGCAGGCCGATGCGGGCGGCGCCGTGGCGCGGGCCAGTTCGCTTCGCCGCGACGGCCACCACTTCGGCGGATGGGGACGAACCTCGACAGATACCAGCGGCCACTTCAGCTTCACGACGGTGCGACCTGGGGCGCTCCCCCCGTCGTCACCGTTCATTGCCGTCGCCGTGTTTGCGCGGGGCCTGCTGAACCGATTGTTCACCCGTGCCTATCTGCCCGGCGACCATCTCCACGCAGATCGCTTGCTGAATTCCGTGGCGGCTGATCGTCGACATACGCTCATCGCGGTGCCCGACGAGCAGGGCTTACGGTTCGATATCAGGTTGCAGGGCGCCGACGAGACGGTATTCCTGCGCTATCGGGGGCAACCATGACCGACGTGTTGTGGCCCGGCGATCACCGGGCCGGGCCGATCTTCAGCGACGCGGCATACCTGGCTGCGATGCTGCGGGTCGAAAACGCCTGGCTCGCTGCGCTTGTCGATGCTGGTATCGCGCCTGAGGCGGCGCGGGCCGACCTGACTGCGGCGATCTCGGCAGCGGACGCGGACGCGATCGCCGTGGCCGCCGAGGCGACCGGCAACCCGGTTCCCGGTCTGCTCGATCTGCTTCGCGAACGCACCGATGGCGAACCTGCACGCTGGCTGCACCGCGGCCTGACCAGTCAGGACGTCATCGACACCGCATTGATGCTCTGCCTGCGCGACGCATTGGATCGGGTTCACAACGAGCTCGGGCAGCAAGTACGCACCGTGGCCGCACTGACCGCGACCTACCGCGACAGTCCCATGCTTGCCCGCACCTTGACGCAGCCCGCATTGCCGACCACCGTCGGCATGAAGTTCGCCCACTGGCTGAGCGGACTTTTGGATGGCGCCGACTGTGTCGCCGCACTGCCGCAGCTGCCGGTACAGGCAGGCGGCGCCGCGGGCACCATGGCCGCTGCCGCCGAGTTAGCGGGTTCACCCACCGATGCGATGCGCCTGTCCAGACGGCTGGCCGCGGCCCTCGGCCTTGCTGACAGCCCGCCGTGGCACACGACTCGCTCCGTCATCACCCGCGCGGGCGACGCGTTGGCGACATGTTGCGACGCGTGGGCCCACATCGCCAATGATGTTGCGATGGGCAGCAGGCCCGAGATCGGTGAATTGTCCGAGGGCCGCGGCGGCGGTTCGTCGACGATGCCGCACAAGAACAATCCGGTGTTGTCCGTGCTGATCCGCCGCGCCGGCTTGGCGGCACCGCCGCTGGCCGCCAGCCTGCACGCCGCTTCGGCAGGCAGCATCGATGAGCGTTCCGACGGTGGCTGGCACGCCGAATGGGCGGCCCTGCGGACCTTGTCCCGCTATGCCGTCGTAGCTGCCGCGCAGACAACAGATCTGCTGGCGGGGCTGGTCATCGACACCGATCGCGCCGCGGCCAACCTTGCTGCTGCCGGCGACCTGCTCGGCGAGCAGCGGGCGATGAACGAACTGATCGGGAAGACCACCCGGGGCGACTACACCGGGGCCGCAAGCCATCTCATCGATGCTGTGCTGCAGCGCGCACACCCCTGGATGGAGACACCATGAGCGTGCCACGGCTGGTCGGTACTGATTTCGGCGGACCGCCGAACGCAGACCTGATTCTGCTCGGGCCATCGCTCGGGACATCGGCAACCGCCCTGTGGGGCTTAGCCGCTGAACAGCTCGCCCAGCGGCTGCGCGTCATCGCGTGGGACCTTCCCGGCCACGGACGCAGCCCGGCAGCTGCCTTCCGGATGCCAGACCTGGCGGCAGGTGTACTGGCCTTGGTGGACGAGATCTCGCCGCGCGCGGCGTTCCATTACGCCGGCAATTCGATCGGCGGTGCGGTCGGTCTGCAGCTGCTGCTCGATGCCCCCGAGCGGCTGTCGAGCGCCACGCTGCAATGCACCGGCGCCGCCATCGGTCGGGCAGCGGAGTGGGCGACCCGTGCCGCCACCGTGCGCACCTCGGGCACCGGCGCGGTCGTCGAGGCTTCCCTGCAGCGCTGGTTCGCACCCGGTTTCATCGATCGAGCGCCCGGGCTGGTCGCGGCACTGGCGGATGCACTGCGCGGCACCGACGACGAATCCTATGCCCAAGCATGCGAGGCACTGGCCGACTTCGATGTCACCGGACGACTCGGTCAGATCGCTGCACCGGTGCTGGCCATCGCCGGCTCCCATGACGGCGCTACTCCCCCGGAGTCGCTGGGGCGCATCGCTTCCGGTGTCCAACACGGACGCCTGGTGGTGCTCGACGATGTCGGCCACCTGGCACCCGTCGAGGCGCCCGAGGCGACGGTCAACCTCATTCTCGCCCATCTGATGGTGCGGGATCCGGTCTACACCGCAGGTATGGCGGTGCGCCGACAGGTCCTGGGCGACGAACACGTCGACCGCGCGATCGCAGGCACTACCGAGTTCACCGCCGACTTTCAGGACCTGATCACTCGCTATGCGTGGGGCAACATCTGGACCCGCGAAGGCCTCGACCGGCGCAGCCGTTCGATCGTCACCCTGACCGCCCTGGTCTCTCGGGGCCATCATGAAGAGCTGGCCATGCATCTGCGCGCGGCGCGCCGCAACGGCCTGAGCAACGACGAGATCAAAGAGGTACTGTTGCAGACCGCCATCTATTGCGGTGTACCCGAAGCCAATACGGCGTTCCGCATCGCCGCACAGGTGCTTGCCGACTACGGCAACGCCGCGGACACCGAGTGAGTCGCACCATAGTCTGCGACACTGCTGTCTTCGGCACCACCGCTGCTGACCTCGTGGCGAGGTTGCCGGTCAGTTTGGGCTAGGTGTTCTTGACGGGCAGGTTGTGAACGCGTAGGCGTTCGATGGGGGTCTTGCCTCCGATGCCGGTGTGGGGTCGGTGGTAATTGT
>NZ_JRMM01000093.1:0-17016 GCF_000972905.1 Mycobacterium sp. UM_Kg27 | reverse complement strand
TCAGATGTGTATAAGAGACAGAACACGAGCCGCCGCAGACGGCACAACTCATCGGCTTCCACGGCGGGCTCACCCCGGCTGAGACGGCGATCCCGCTGCTCACCTTCTCTCGTTGACGCCGCGCTGAGGGCGCAAGAGTACGAGTGGCCCCCGCTCCCAGCGCAGGGTCACCGCGACGGGGTTACTCGTTATCGCCGTACTCGTCGAACCAGTGGGCCAGCTTGCCGCGCCGGCTGACCGCTCGCAGCCGGCGTTCGGCGGACAAGCGGGTCTTGCTGGTGGTCACGATGAGCAGCTCGTCGCCGATGGTGATCCGAGTGTCGGGCTGCGGCACGAAGGTGTCGCCCTTGCGAATGATCAGCGTGATGACGCTCGGGTCGGGCAGCCGCAGCTCCAGCACCGAGACGTTGTGCAGTTTCGAACCCGGCTGCACCGTCATGGTCAGCAGCTCGGCCTCCAAGACGTCCAGCGGCGCCGCCTCGACCTGGATCTCGCGGGTGGCGTCGCGCGGGATCAGTCGTAGCCAGTGGGCGAACAACCCCAGGCTGGGGCCCTGCACCACCGTGTAGACCACCACCAGGATGAACACGATGTTGAGCAGGCGGTAGCTGTCCGGTACGCCCTCGACGATCGGGAAGGTCGCCAGCACGATCGGGACCGCGCCACGCAGTCCCGCCCAGGACAGGAAGATCTGTTCACGCCAGGGCACCTTGAACCAGATCAGCGACGCCACCACCGACACCGGCCGGCTCAACAGCAGCAGCACCGCACCGATGATCAGCGCCGGGATCAGTTCGCCGGACAACTGGCTCGGGCTCACCAGGAGGCCCAGCAACACGAAGAGCCCGATCTGCGCCAGCCAGCCCAGCCCCTCGGCGAACGAGCGGATGGCCGCGCGGTGCGGCAGGCCGGAGTTGGCCAGCACCACACCCGACAGGTAGGCGGCGATGAATCCGCTGGAGTGCAACGACGCCGCCGCCGCGAACGCCACCATGGCGAGCCCGAACGTCGCCAAGGGATACAGACCGGACGCCGGCAAGGCCGCCCGGCGCAGCATTATCGCGCCGAGTAGCCCGACGGCCAGGCCGATCGCCGAGCCCGCCACCAGCTCATAGAACACCCCGCCGATGGCGTGGACGGGGTCGATCACCAGCGGCGTCGTGCTCAGCATCAGCACCACGATGGCCGCCGGGGCATCGTTGAAACCGGACTCCGCCTCCAGCAGGCCGGCCACCCGTCTGGGCAGCGGCAGCACCCGCAGGATGGAGAACACCGCCGCGGCGTCGGTCGGTGAGACGATCGCACCCAGCAGGAACGCCAATTGCCAACTGATACCCAGCAGCAGGTGCGCGGCCACCGCTATCACCGCCATGCTGACCACGACGCCGACGGTGGCCAGCACCGCCGCCGGCGCCAGCAGCCGACGGATGTTGGCGAACCGGGTGGTCAAACCACCTTCGACCAGGATCACGGCCAGCGCGGTGGTGCCCAGGTCACTGGCCAGTTGTACGTCGGAGAAATCCAGGCCCAGCCCGTCGTTGCCGATCGCCACACCGACCAGCAGGAACAGCAACAGACTGGGCAGCCCGACCCGATCCGCCGCGCGGGTGGCGATAATGCTGGCCAGCAGAACCAAGCCCCCGATCAACAGAGCCAGGTAGAGCTGTTCCAGGCTCATCTGATCCCCGTTCGGGCTGTTGGTGGCGGTCGGACCCGCCTATGTGATTCGCTCAAAGTCGGCGGGTTCGTGTTATCTGTCAGTAAATCAGTAGCGCTGTCACGACTGTGTTACGCCCGGAGCGGCGGGTGATGAGGGGAGCCAGCATGCGCATCGGGATCGCCGGCGCCGGCGCGGTGGGGCGATCGGTCGCGCGAGAACTGATCGGCGACGGTCACCGGGTGCTGCTGATTGAACGCAACCCGGCGCACTACCAGCCCCATACCGTCCCGGAAGCTGAGTGGCTGCTCGCGGATGCCTGCGAGCTGAGCGCGCTGCGGGAATGCGGCATCGAGATCTGTGATGTGGTGATCGCTGCCACCGGTGACGACAAGGCCAACCTGGCCACCGCGTTGCTGGCCAAGGCGGAGTTCGGGGTGGCCCGGGTGGTGGCTCGGGTCAACAACGCCCGCAACGAGCCGCTGTTCACCGAAGAGTGGGGCATCGACGTGGCGGTCTCCACCCCACGGGCGATGGTCGCCGCGGTGGAGGGCGCCATCGACGTCGGCCACCTGGTCCCGTTGATGGGCCTGCGGCGCGGTCAGGCCAGCCTGACGAAACTGACTCTGCCCGAGGACAACCCGCTGATCGGTCGGCAGGTCTGTGACATCGTGCTGCCCGACGGCGCCGCGCTGGTCGCGGTGCAGCGCGGTGACCGGGTGATTCTGCCGCGGGCGACCGAGGCGCTGCAGGCCGGCGACGAGATGCTCTTCGCCGCGGCCAGCGGGATAGACGACGCGGTCCGCGCGGTGGTGCACGGCGCTCCCGCCGGCAGAAGGACACACTGACGTCGTGCCGTCGCGGTGGGGACCCGTGAGTACGGCGCCGAACGAGCAGGATGACGCCGGGAGCCTGGCCAGCGGCGCGGGCGTCATGGCCACTGTGCTGGCGGCGGCACGGGCCGCGGCGGTGTCGCGCGAGCTGATCAACGACCCGTTCGCAGCGCCGTTGGTGCACAAGGTCGGCCTGGAGTTCTGCATCCGGGTGGCCGACGGGGACCTCGACATCAGCCGGCTCGGCAGAGACGGGGGATTTCCCCGGTTTGCCGAGTTCTCCGCGGCGCGGACCCTGTTCTTCGACGCGTTCTTCACCGATGCCGCCCGCGCGGGCATCCGGCAGGCGGTGATCCTGGGCTCGGGGCTCGACACCCGGGCCTATCGGCTGTGGTGGCCGCCGGAGACCATCGTCTTCGAGGTCGACCATCCGCATGTCGTGGACTTCAAGACCAGCACCATGCGGGCCTGGGACGCCACGCCGAGCGTCAACCGTCGCGCGGTCGGCGTCGACTTACGCGGCGACTGGCCGGCGGCTTTGCGCCGGGTGGGTTTTGACGCCGCCGCGCCCACCGTGTGGGTGATCGAGGGGTTGCTGGTCTGGTACGTCCCCTCCGATGCGCAGAATCGTCTGCTCGACGGCGTCACTGCGCTCAGCGCGCCTGGCAGCCGGCTCGCCGCTGATCACGCGGTGCCGCCGAGCCGGCCGCAGGCCGTCCATCACGAATCACTCGTCGAGCGGTGGCGCCGGCGTGGCCTGAGCCTCACCGGGCCCGGCCCGTTCTATTCCGGAGAGCACACCGACGTCGTGCGGCATCTCACCGAAAGCGGCTGGGCCACCAACCAATCCGGTATCGCTGACCTGTTCGCGGCGGCCCGGCTGCCCCGGCTGTCCGACCGTGAACTCGACGGCGCTCCGGCGGCCATCCGCTACGTTGCGGCCGTCCGGCGCTGACCGCCCGACGCTATCCGGCCATGAATTCGGCGTAGGCCGAAGCCAACTCGGGCGGCAGGCCGGTGGTCTGGCATTGCCGCTGCGTCTCGCCGATGGGCGCCAGGATGTTCCGCAGTTCGAAGTACTCCTGCGGGTGTGCGGTGAAGTAGCTGCGCACATCCGCGGCGGCTTGTGGACGCGGTGCGCCGATGGCCTGATTGACCACCGCGTTGGCGCCGGGGTGCGCGGCCAGGTACTGCCGCGCTGAACCCGTCACCGAGTTCACGGTGTGGGATACCCCGGCTGGACTGCAGTCCGGTGCCGCAGACGCCGACGGCGCGACGACCAGGGCGGCGGCGGTGGCGCCAAGCAGTCCGGCACCGAGGCCGAGCCGGTGAAACATGGTGAAGCCGTGGGCTTTCGACATTGATTTTCCTTCCGGGTGTGGAATGCAGTTCCCGTCCGGAGCCCAAGGTACGCGCGGCTGGAGTGCACGCCATGTGTCCTGGGGCACACGATTGACGCTTGCAGCCATCGTTCCTGCACTGGTCGCAGCTTTTGGCGGCAATCACTCCACATGTACGGAGCGATTCGGTAAGGGCCGTCCTTAATCTGCGGGATCAGCACTTATCCGATCGTGACCTTAATATTTGCTGGCACGCTCGATTGCGGCCTCGGCGGCCTCTTTGATCGGCCCATGCCAGACGTCGCCGTGACCGGGTGCCAAGACCTCGGTCTCCAGCAACGCCAGCGCGCTGAGGCTGCGCAGACAGTCCTGCTGGCTGTAGCTGAAGAGCTCCGGCAGCAGTTGCGGCCCGCTGTGCGACAACACCGGATGGCCGGTGATCAGCGCATCCCCGCTGGCCAGCACGCCATCGACCAGGTACGAGCAGTGCCCGCGGGTGTGGCCGGGGGTGGGGATGGCGACCGGCTGACCGGGCAGTCCGGCGGCGATCTCGCCGGTCAGCGCTTGTGCGGACGGGATGCCCTCCCGGTTCAGGCCGCCGCTGCGCACCACGTGCGCGCTCCACAGTGCCCAGCTCGGCCGCCACAGTCGCGGAGCCAACGCCAGCGGTGAAACCTGCTCCAGATAATCGCGTTTGGCGTGGCCGACCTCGTCGGCGTGGCAGTAGACCGGGGTGCCGTGTGTCTTTGCGAGCCAGATCGCCGCACCGAAATGGTCGACGTGGGCATGGGTGAGCAACACCGCCCGCACATCGGCCGGGCGATAGCCCAAGGCGCCCAGCGACGCCGACACGTCGGCGCGATCGCCGGGGTAACCGGCGTCGATCAACATGACTCCGCTGTCGTCGGTGACCAGCAGCCAGTTGACGGCTTCGCCGCGGGCCAAGTACACCCGTTCGGTCACCGGAACGAGCTCGACGAGCTTCTCACCCATGCCCGTGAGTTTAGAAAGGCGGCGGGAGAGTAGAAAAGGTGGAATGGCGGAACTAAAACTCGGGTACAAGGCATCGGCAGAGCAGTTCGGGCCGCGGGAGCTGGTGGAGCTCGGCGTAGCCGCCGAAGCGCATGGGATGGACAGCGCCACCGTCAGCGACCACTTCCAGCCCTGGCGGCATGAAGGCGGGCATGCCCCGTTCTCGTTGGCCTGGATGACCGCGGTCGGCGAGCGGACCAGCAAGATCCAGCTCGGCACCTCGGTGCTGACCCCGACCTTCCGGTACAACCCCGCCGTCATCGCGCAGGCTTTCGCGACGATGAGCTGCCTGTATCCGCAGCGGATCTTTCTGGGGGTTGGCACCGGCGAGGCTTTGAACGAGATCGCCACCGGTTTCACCGGCGAGTGGCCCGAGTTCAAGGAGCGGTTCGGGCGGCTGCGTGAGTCGGTGCGGCTGATGCGCGAACTGTGGCGCGGTGACCGGGTGGACTTCGACGGTGACTACTACAAGCTCAAGGGCGCCTCGATCTACGACGTCCCGGAGTCCGGAGTGCCGGTCTACATCGCGGCCGGGGGGCCGGCGGTGGCGAAGTACGCGGGGCGCGTCGGCGACGGTTTCATCTGCACCTCCGGCAAGGGCGAGGAGCTCTACACCGAGAAGCTGATGCCGGCCGTGCGCGAGGGCGCGGCCATCGCCGAACGCGACGTCGACGGCGTCGACAAGATGATCGAGATCAAGATCTCCTATGACCCGGATCCCGACCTGGCGCTGAACAACACTCGATTCTGGGCGCCGCTGTCGCTGACCGCCGAGCAGAAGCACTCCATCGACGACCCGATCGAGATGGAGAAGGCCGCCGACGCGCTGCCGATCGAGCAGATCGCCAAACGCTGGATCGTCGCCTCGGACCCCGATGAGGCCGTGGAGAAAGTCGGCGAGTACGTGCAGTGGGGCCTGAACCATCTGGTGTTCCACGCACCCGGCCACGACCAGCGCCGTTTCCTGGAGCTGTTCAAGACCGACCTGGAGCCGCGGCTGCGCCGGCTGGGCTGAGCAGCTTCAGGGACCGGTCAGGCGTAACCGCAACCGGGGTCGGGCGCATCCTCGAAGAGCGGGGCGCCTACCGGCAACAGGTACACCGCCTGCAGCACCACCGGAGTCGACCCCAGGTTGCGGCCGATGTGGGCATGCTCGGGCCCGCCGGGTTCGGTGATCGGGTCGCCGGGTCCGTAGCTGCCGTCGAGACTGCAGTCGGCGCGATGATGGGTCAAGGTGCCCTGTCGCACGACGCCGAAGACGGTGCCGGGATGCCAGTGCCAGCCGGTGCTGCCGCCGGGTTCGATGGTGATCTCCCGCAGGAAGTAGTCTCGGCCGTCGACCGAGGTCTGGGACAGGGTCACCCCGCTGGTCTGGTCGCTCGGCGTCGCGGTGGCCGGTGGCGCCAGCGCGACCACTAAGGTCACGGAAATCGCGCAAGCTCGCCGAAGCCGGCTGGGGACGGTCATCGGATCTAGAACGTGCTCATCGGCCGCACCGCGTTGGCCGTGTCGACCAGGCGGTAGCGATGCTCCTGGGTGGGCGCGAGCCGGGCCAGGGCGCGCAGCGCCATCTCCACACCGAGCCGCAAACCGTGCTCGGTGAACGGGAATCCGAGGATGTGGTTCGTGCTGGCCTCGTGCTCGGTCAGCCAGTCCATCGCCGCGCCCAGCACCAGCGCCCGGATCTGCAACACTCGCGGTTCGGTGTCCGGCAGCGCCTCCACCCGGCGGGCAGCATCACGGATCTGGGCCTCAGTGATCTCGCTGGACGAACGCCCCGACAGCAGTGTCACCGCGCTGGTCAACCGCGCGGTGGTGAAATGCCTTGAGGTGGCTGGAACTTCGTCGAGGGTACGGACAGCCGCGGTCCGGTCGCCTTCCACCGAAAGAGCGCGGGCCAGACCGAAGGCGGCCGAGATCACGCTGTCGTCGGTGTGCCACACCGACTCGTAGAAACCGCGCTCGTCGTCGGTTCCGGCCAGCTCGGCGGTGGCGGCCAACGCCATCTTCGGCGCCAGCTCGCCGGGGAACATGTCGAGCACCTCGGTGAAGTCTTTGCGGGCCGCTTCGTAGTCGCCGGTGAGCAGTTCGGCCACCCCACGGAACCAGACCAGCCGCCAGAGCCAGCCCACCTGCTCCGCCAGGGCGTCGAGCTTGCTGGTCGCCTTGGTGACGTTGCCCAGGTCGAGCAGCGCCCGCACCTCCATCAGCGGCAGGCCGATGGACTCCGACAAATCGATGCCATCGGACTCCAGCGAGCTGTTTCGCACAGCGCGCAGCGAGTCGAGTGTCTGCACCGGTTCGCTGAGCTCCATCGACGACAACAGTGGAGCGGCGACATCGCTCGGGTCGATCAGCGGCACCTGCAGGGCAGTCACGATCTCACGTGCCGTCAGGTTCTGGGAGTGCACATGCCCGTCCAGGTAGACGTCGGTGTGCGCGACCAGCAGGTGCTCGCCGAAGGTGGACCGCGAACGGGTGAACACCGTCGACAGGCCGGGCCGCGGTGTCCCGGTGTCGCGGGCCACCACTTCGCGCAGTACGCCCATCAGCTGCGCGGACATCTCCTCGGCAGAGGAGAACCGCCTTCGCGGGTCGGGATCGATGGCCCGCCGCAGCAGCCGGCGGTAGGAGTCGTACTTCTTCAACACCGGGTCGTCGTCGGGCAGTCCCTCGACGTAGCGGCCGTCACGGGTGCGCAACTTCAGCGTCAGCGCGGCCAGGGTCCGACCCACGGTGTAGATGTCGGTGGCCACGGTAGGACCGGTGCGAACGATGTCGGGCGCCTGGAACCCGGGGGTGCCGTAGAGGTAGCCGAAGGAGTTGATGCGTGCCACCGCGCCGAGGTCGATCAGCTTCAGCTGCTCCTCGGTGAGCACTATGTTCTCCGGCTTGAGGTCGTTGTAGACCAGGCCCAGTGAATGCAGATAACCCAGGGCGGGAAGGATTTCCAGCATGTAGGCGATGGCTTGGGCTACCGGCAGCCGAGTGCCGCGGCGCTGTTTGAGCGATTGGCCGCCGACGTACTCCATCACGATGTAGCCGACCGGGTCGCCGTGGGAGTCCGGGTGCTGAACGAAGTTGAAGATCTTGACGATCGACGGATGGGTTACCTCGGCAAGGAACTGCCGCTCGGCCATCGCGATGGCCTGCGCCTCGGCGTCGCCGGAATGCACCAGGCCCTTGAGCACCACCGGACGCTCGTTGACGTTGTGGTCGACCGCCAGATACACCCAGCCCAGACCGCCGTGGGCCACGCAGCCCTTGATCTCGTATTGGCCGGCCACCATATCGCCGGGTTTGAGCTGCGGCAGAAAGGAATACGGGCTTCCACAGTGTGGGCACCAGCCTTCGGAGGCGCCCTTCGCATCCCCGGTGGACCGGCCCACCGGTCGGCCGCAATTCCAGCAGAAGCGCTTGGACTCGGCGACTTCCGGATCGTCCATCAGCGCGGCGAGCGGGTCGATCGGGGGAACCCGGGGGATCTCCACCAGGCCGCCGCCCAGCCGCCGCCGCGGAGCGACGGGGCGCACCACCGTCGTGTCATGGGATTCGACCGAAATCGCGGAGTTCGAGCCCTCCCGGGGGCGGAAGATCGCCTGGGTCGACATCGGCCGACGTACCGACGACGATTCCGCCAGCACGTCCGCGCGCTGAGTGGCCGGGCCGTCGTCTTCCAGTTCGGCCGCGGTCTGCCCTGCGTCGTCGTCGCGGTCAGCCATCAGTCCGAATACCTCGGTGTCGGTGGTACCGGCGCCGGCCCCAGCACCGTCAACCACTTGCGGTACAAGGTGTTCCACGTGCCGTCGCGGCGGATGCGCTCCAATGTTCCGTTGACGAAGCGCACCAGCCCGGTGTTGTTCAGGTTGATCCCGATCCCGTACGGCTCCTCGTCCATGCTCGGTCCGACGATGTGCAGGTACGGGTCCTGAGACATCAGGCCGGCCAAGATCGAGTCGTCGGTGCTGACGGCGTCGACCTGACGCTGTTGCAGCGCCACCAGGCAGTCGGCCCAGTTCACCACCGAAACGATGATCGGGGCCGGAGTGATGTTGCGGATCCGCCGCAGCGAGGTGGTGCCCTGCGCCACACAGACCCGCTTGCCGGAGAGGTCCGCGGCCTGGCGGATCGCGGAGTCGCGCGGGACCAGCAGTCGCTGATTGGCCACCAGGTACACCGTGGAGAAGTTCACCAGCTCACGTCGGCCGCAAGTGATGCTCATGGTCTTGACCACGATATCGACTTCGGACTTCTGCAGGGCCGCGATCCGTTCGGCCGACGCCAGTATTCGGTATTCGACTTGCGAGGGCGTGCCGAAGATGTCGCGGGCTACCTCGCCGGCGATATCGACGTCGAAGCCGGTGATCTCACCGGTGATCGGGTCGCGGAAGCTGAACAGGTTGCTGCCGATGTCCAGCCCGACGATCAGCCGGCCCCGATGGCGGATCTTGGCGACCGCCGCATCAGCCTCGGCCTTGGTGTGGAACGGGCGCAGGCTGGCGGTGGCATCGCAGTCCTCGGTGCGCGGTTCCGGCGGCCGTGGCGCCTCCGGCGCCAACTCCTCCATACCGGCCGGGGTGGGCGGTGGCAGCGTCGGCATCGCGGTCGCGGTCACGAATTCCGAGCGGCCGCAGCCGGTCAGGCCGGACAGCACCAACACGGCGCTCAATGCGCACAGCAGCAACCGGGGCCGACGTTGGATCATCATCTGTACTCGTTCAGTCGAGGCCACAAGCCCAGCGCGACCGCGATCGCGGCACCCATGCTCAGTACCGCGCCGCCCACCGGGGCCACCGACAGTACCCGGCGGGCGTTGAGGACATCGCCGCGCAGCTGATTGCGACTGTGCTGCAGCGCCTTGTCCAGGGCCGCATCGAGCTGGTCGAACGCCGGCGTCGAGTCGTCGCCGCTGCCTCCCAGCGCGACCTGGGTGGCGGCCCGGTAGTTGCCGACGCTGATGTACGCGTTCATCCGATCATTGGCCTGCCGCCAGCGGGCCAGCAGCTGCCCGGCGTTGGCCAGGTCGGCCTTGTCCACGGCGTCGCCGCGCTCCAGATACTCCTGCAGCTGCTCCTGCATGGTGTCGATGCGCTGGTAGAAGGTCTGCTTGCGGGTCTCCTCGTCGCCGCGCCGGATCAGCGACAGGGTCTCGTCGGCACGGGCCTGCTGCGCGGTGATCGCCAGATTGGTGATCTCTTTGAGCGACTCGGCGCCGGTGTCCTTGGCGGTGCGGCTGCCCGCGGTGGAGATCACCAGCACCGTTCCGACCCAGATGACCATCAACAGAATCGCGAGGCCACCGGCGACCAGACCGGGGTTGATCCGGCGCCGGGTGTGTCGGGCCAGCCAGCGGTGCGCGAACGCGCCGAACAGCACGGTGGTCGCGACCACCAAAATCACCGGTGCCGGAACCCGCGTCGACGCCGTGGTCTGCACGTCCACGGTCGCCGAAGTCGCCTGGTAGAGGCGCTGGGCGTCGGGAAGGATGGTGTGCTGCATCAGCTCGGAGGCTTCCGACAGGTACGACGAGCCGACTGGATCACCCGAGCGGTTATTGGTCCGGGCCGTCTCGATCAGACCGGTGTAGACGGCCAGCTGCGCATTGATTCGGCCCAGCAGTTGCAGCAGTGGCTCGTCGTCCAGACCGCCGGAGGCCCTGGTCACTGCCACCGCGGCGGCGGTGATGGCCTGTTCGTAGCGTTCCCGCACCGCCCGCGGTTCGCCCTGGGCGATGAATGCGGTGGCTGCCGCGGCGTCGGCGACCGACAGGGTGGTGTAGAGCTGCCCGGCGGCATACGCCAACGGCTCGGTGTGGTCGAGCACCGTGGTCAGGGTGTTCTGCCGGTTGTTGATCGTGGTGGCGGTGGCGAAGGCGCTGAGGCCGCCGAGGGCGGCGAGGATGAGTCCGATGGCCAGAATGCGGCCGGGGGTGGTGGTGAAGAACCACCATCGGGGTCTGGCCGGTTCGGTCGGCGACCGTAACCCCGCTGGCTCGGTTGACGGGTGCGCCAACTCAACGGTCACGTCTGTTCAGGCTCCATCCCTGCGGCTGATCGCGGCACCAACGATAATAAAGGGATTCTAAGAGCGTGGGCGGTGTCTGCGCGGCCTCTCGGGCCGGTTGTTGTCGAAAACGTCGCGTGATCTCGCCAGAACCGAGACCTTGCCCGCCCCGATACGCTTCCAAGCGTGCGTGGTGACGGCGATGGGTGGGCGTTCTCCGATACCGGCGTCCGCTTCTGGGGCCGGCACGGTGCGGCGGGGCTGCTTCTGCGGGCTCCCCGGCCCAGTGGTGCCCGCACCGTGCTGCTGCAACACCGCGCCTGGTGGAGCCATCAGGGCGGCACCTGGGCGCTGCCCGGCGGCGCTCGCGACAGCCACGAGACCGCTGAAGAGGCCGCGATCCGGGAGGCGCAGGAGGAGGCCGGCCTGCCCGCCGAGCGGATCATCGTGCGCGCGGCGGTGGTGACCGCGTCGGCCAGTGGCACCAGCTGGACCTACACCACCGTCGTCGCCGACGCCGACGAGTTGCTGCCGGTGGTGCCCAATGGAGAGAGCACCGAACTGCGGTGGGTCGACGAACATGACGTCGCCGGGCTGCCGTTGCATCCGGGTTTCGCCGCCAGCTGGGATTTGTTGCGCGGGCTGGAACTGCCCGGCTGAGACCGGCCGCCCGCTACGCCCCGGTCAGCCCGGCCCGCAGTGCCGCCGCCGCGGCCCGGGGGTCCTCGGCAGCGGTGATCGCGCGCACCACCACCACCCGGCTGGCGCCGGCCGCCACCACCTGCGGCAGCCGCTCGAGGTCGATACCGCCGATGGCGAACCACGGCTTGGCCTGGCCCGCGTCGGCGGCGAACCGCACCAGCTCCAGCCCCGGGGCCGATCGGCCCGGCTTGGTCGGCGTGGGCCAGCACGGCCCAGTGCAGAAGTAGTCGACCGGCTCGGACAGGGCCGTGCTGACCTGATCGCGGTCATGGCACGACCGGCCGATCAGCATCTGCGGCCCGATGACCTCGCGCGCCGCCGGCAGCGGCAGGTCGTCTTGGCCCAGGTGCAGCACGTCGGCACCGGCGGCACGGGCGATGTCGGCGCGGTCATTGACCGCCAGCAGGGCCCCGTGCTGTCGCGCGGCGTCAGCCAGGATCTCCAGCGCCGCCAGTTCGCCGCGGGCCTCCAGCGGGCCGAACCGCTGCTCGCCCGCCGAACCCTTGTCGCGCAGTTGGATGATGTCGACGCCACCGGCCAGCGCGGCATCGGCGAACTCGGCCAGGTCACCGCGTTCCCGGCGGGCATCGGTGCACAGGTAGAGCCGGGCATCCGCGAGTCGGGCGCGACGGTCGGAGGGCGGGCTGGGGGGTCGGCCGGAGGGTTTGTGCACACCGCGACGCTAGCGGCTAGCTTGGTGTGTTGACACGCGAGCAGGTGGAAGGGAGCAGCACATGCCCGGACCCTCGCTCGGTTCGCTGGCCGTGATCGGCGGCGGTGTCATCGGGCTGTCGGTGGCTCGGCAGGCCGCCCGGGCCGGCTGGTCGGTGCGGGTGCACCGCACCACTGAATACGGCGCCTCCTGGGTGGCAGGTGGCATGCTGGCCCCGCACAGTGAGGGGTGGCCGGGCGAGGACCGGCAGCTGCGGCTGGGATTGCGCTCGCTGGAGCTGTGGCACGACTTCCTCGACGGGCTGCCGGCCCAGGTTGTCACCGCGCGCGAATCGCTGGTGGTGGCCGCCGACCGCGCCGACGTCGCAGACTTGCGCACTGTCGCCGACTGGCTGTCCGCGCAGGGCCACCCGGTGATCTGGGAATCCGCCGCCCGTGACATCGAACCGCTGCTGGCCGGCACCATTCGGCACGGTTTCCGGGCCCCCACCGAGTTGGCGGTGGACAACCGCGCGGTGGTCACCGCCCTGGTCGACTCGTGCGAGGACCTGGGCGTCAGTTGGGCCCCACCGGTGGGAGACCTCGCCGAAGTGGCCACCGACGATGCGGTGGTGATCGCCAACGGCATCGACGCCCCCGCGCTGTGGCCCGGCCTGGCGATCCGCCCGGTCAAGGGCGAGGTGTTGCGGCTGCGCTGGCGCAAAGGCTGCCTGCCGCCACCGCAGCGGGTGATCCGAGCGCGGGTGCACGGTCGCGCGGTCTATCTGGTGCCGCGTCCCGATGGTGTGGTGGTGGGGGCTACCCAGTACGAGCACGGCCGAGACACCGCGCCGGCGGTCTCCGGGGTGCGCGACCTGCTCGATGACGCCTGCGCGCTGGTTCCGGCGCTGGGGGAGTATGAGCTGGCCGAATGCGCCGCGGGCCTGCGGCCGATGACGCCGGACAACCTGCCGCTGGTGCATCGTCTCGACGACCGGACCTATGTCGCTGCCGGGCATGGCCGCAACGGGTTCCTGTTGGCACCATGGACCGCCGAACAGGTTGTGTCCGAACTACTTCCGGTTGGAGTACAGCAATGATCATCAATGTCAACCAGAAGCAGGTGGAAGTGGCTGAGGCGACTACCGTCGCGTCGCTGCTGGCTTCGATGGGTTATCCCGATCGCGGTATCGCGGTGGCGGTTGACCGGGCGGTGCTGCCGAAATCGCGCTGGGCCACCACGTTGTCCGATGGTGCCTGTCTCGACGTGGTGACGGCGGTGCAAGGTGGTTGACGACGTGAAATTGACCATCGCCGGGCGGGAGTTCAGCTCCCGGCTCATCATGGGAACCGGTGGGGCGCAAAGCCTGACGTCGCTGGAAGAGGCGTTGGTGGCTTCCGGCACCGAGCTGACCACGGTCGCGATGCGCCGCGTCGATGCCGAAGGCGGAACCGGCATGCTGGACCTGCTGAGCCGGCTCGGCATTACGCCGCTGCCCAACACCGCCGGCTGCCGCAGTGCCGCTGAAGCGGTGCTGACCGCCCAGTTGGCACGTGAGGCGCTCGGTACCGAATGGGTCAAGCTGGAGGTGATCGGCGACGAGCGCACCCTGCTGCCAGACGGCATCGAATTGGTGCGTGCCGCTGAACAATTGGTCGACGACGGGTTTGTGGTGCTGCCCTACACCAATGACGACCCGGTGCTGGCCCGCCGGCTCGAGGACGTCGGATGTGCGGCCGTGATGCCGCTGGGCTCGCCGATCGGCACCGGGCTGGGCATCGCCAACCCGCACAGCATCGAGATGATCGTCGCCGCCGCCGGGGTCCCGGTGGTGCTCGACGCCGGCATCGGCACCGCCAGCGATGCCGCGTTGGCAATGGAGCTGGGCTGCGATGCGGTGCTGCTGGCCACCGCGGTGACCCGGGCGGCCGACCCGCCGGCGATGGCCGCGGCCATGGCGGCCGCAGTCACCGCCGGGTATCTGGCGCGACGTGCCGGACGAATTCCGAAGCGGTTCTGGGCGCAGGCGTCGAGCCCCGCCCTGTGATGCCCGTCGAGGGTGAACGTCGCGATGCGTCGGCGCCATGTCGCTTCGCCGGATTCCCGCTCGGCGGAGAGCAACGTCGATGAATCGCTATGTCGCCTTAGGGAGTTCGATGGCGGCCGGACCCGGAATCCGGCCTCGTGCCGCCGGCGCGCCGCGGGCGTCGGGCCGCTCGGCACGCAACTACCCGCACCTGGTCGCCCGCAGGCTGAACCTCGATCTGGTTGACGTCACGTTCTCCGGCGCCACGACTGCCCATCTGCTCAAGGAGCGCCAACACGGTGCGCCACCCCAGATCGACGCGCTGGACGGTTCGGAGTCCCTGGTGACCGTCACCATCGGCGGCAACGATGTCGGCTACGTGCCGCTGTTGATGGCCGCGACGCTGCCCGGGATCTTCCAGCGGCTGCCCGCCGTGGCCGCGCTGTTGGACCCTGGGCAGCGCAAGCAGGCGCTGGGCGAGGTCGAAGCAGCGCTGCGGGCCGTCGGCGCGGCCGTGCGGAGCCGCGCACCGCAGGCTCGGGTGTTCTTCGTCGACTACCTGACTCTGCTGCCGCCGGCCGGGGTCAGCGCCGGGCGGTTGCCCGAGGACGTCGTGACGCTGGCCCGCCACGTCGCCCACGGTTTGGAGCGCCACACCGCCGCGGCGGCCGCCGCCACCGGCTGTGAGCTCATCCGCGCCGGCGATGCCAGCCGGGAGCACCATCCCTGGTCGGCGCGAGCCTGGACGGTGGGAGCGGGCCTGCCGCTGCCGTGGTGGCCATGGCCCTTTCACCCCAACGCCGCCGGTATGGCCGCGATCGCCGAGCTGGTCGTCGTGCGTTGCGGCGGCCGGGCCTGACTTCGCATCAGCTTCCTACCCACTAACGTGGGGTCGGTGGACTACAAGTCGAAGTTGATCCCTGCCCTCGGCGCCGTGTTGGTCGGTGCGCTGTTCAGCGCCGGCTGCAGCCGCACGCCGGAAAACACCGAGCAGGGAGCAGATCCCGCCGCGGCCGCTGAGTTCGCCAGTAGCCTGCGCGACAAGGTCACGGTCGACGCCATGATGGCGCACCTGCAGAAGCTGCAGGACATCGCCGACGCCAACAACGGCACCCGTGCCATCGGCACCCCGGGCTACGACGCCAGCGTCGAGTACGTGGCCAGCACCTTGCGTGATCACGGCTTCGACGTCCAGACCCCGGAGTTCACCGCGCGGGTGTTCAAATCCGAGCCCGGCTCGGTGCACCTCGGCGACAAAACAGTCGAAGCCCGCGCGCTGATGTACAGCCTCGGGACACCGCCCGAGGGGGTCACCGGTCCGCTGGTCGCGGCACCGGCTGACGACAGCCCCGGCTGCAGCGCCGAAGACTACGAGGGGCTGACGGTCAAAGGCGCCGTCGTACTGGTAGACCGCGGCACCTGCCCGTTCAAGGAGAAGATGGCCGTCGCCGTCGAGCTGGGCGCGGTGGCGATGGTGGTGGCCGACAGCGTCGACGAACCGAAGATGGGCGGCACCCTCGGTGAGCAGACCGAGGTCAAGGTTCCGGTGGTGAGCGTGACCAAGGCTGACGGCGCGATGCTGCGCGACGGACGCGGGGCGATGACGGTCAAGCTCGAAGCGCACACCGACGACATCCCGTCCCGCAATGTGATTGCGCAGACCAAGAGCGGGTCAACGGAGAACGTGGTCATGCTCGGAGCCCACCTGGACAGCGTTCCGGAGGGCCCCGGCATCAACGACAACGGCTCCGGCGTCGCCGCGGTGCTGGAAACCGCTTTGCAGTTGGGAGATTCGCCCGAGGTGCGCAATGCAGTGCGGTTCGGTTTCTGGGGCGCCGAAGAGCTCGGCCTGATCGGCTCGCGGAAGTACGTCGAGTCGCTGGACGAGGAGCAACTCAAGAACGTCGCGCTGTATCTGAACTTCGACATGCTGGGTTCGCCGAATCCCGGCTATTTCACCTACGACGGCGACCAGTCGCTGCCGGCGGACAAGCGCGGCCAGCCGGTGGTGCCGGAAGGTTCGGCCGGCATCGAGCGGACCATGGTCGCCTACCTCAAGTCGGCCGGCAAGGAGCCGCGCGACACCTCGTTCGACGGCCGCTCCGACTACGACGGATTCACCCAGGCCGGTATCCCCTCCGGCGGGTTGTTCTCCGGTGCGGAGGTGAAGAAGTCGCCCGAGGAGGCCAAGCTGTGGGGCGGCGCCGCCGATGAGCCCTTCGACCCGAACTATCACCAAAAGGGCGACACCATCGAGAACATCGACCGCGACGAACTGGCCATCAACGGCGGCGGAGTGCCCTATTCCGTCGGGCTGTACGCCCAGGATCTCAGCGGCCGCAACGGGGTCCCGGTGCGCGACGATCGCACCCGCCACATCCTCACCCAGCCATGATCCGTCCGGCGGGAGCCCTGCTGGTCGCTGTCGGCGTATTGGCGGGCTGCTCGCCGGAGCCCGTGCAGCCGCCGCTGTCGAATCGGCTGGCGGGCCAGGTCACCGTCGCGGGGATGCTGACGCATCTGCAGCGACTGCAGGAGATCGCCGACACACACCAACGGAATCGGGCTGACGGCACGCCGGGGTACGACGCCAGTGCCGATTATGTGGCCAATGCCCTGCGCGACAAGGGTTTCGAGGTGGTGACGCCCGAACTCATCCGGTTGGACACCATCTCGGCCGGTAAACCCACGCTGACCGTCGCCGGGGTTGGTTACCCGGTCGATCAGGCCTCGCTGCTGGTGCGCACACCGGCCCTGTCTCTTATACACAT
>NZ_JRMM01000092.1:0-17312 GCF_000972905.1 Mycobacterium sp. UM_Kg27 | reverse complement strand
ATGTGTATAAGAGACAGGCCGAGATCGACGCGGCGCTCACCTAAACCTGCCGAGCGGAGGTTAAAGCCGCACGGGATAGTCCGGCTCCCGGATGGTCGGCACCACGGTGTGCTCGACGAAGATGGCGTGCCACAGCATGAAGATCAGCACGGTCCAGAGCCGACGGCTGTGATCGGCGGTGCCGACGCGGTGCTCGTCGAGCATCGTGCGCACCGCGGCGACATCGATCAGGTGGTCGGCGCCGGTGGCGTCCACCGTGGCGTACGCCCACTCCAGCAACTCACCGGCCCGCAGCCAGTGCCGCAGCGGCACCGGGAAGCCGAGCTTGGGGCGGTGCAGTACATGCGCCGGAATGATCGGCTCCAGCGCACGGCGCAGCGCGTACTTGGTGGTGGTGCGGGTGATCTTGGCCGACACCGGCAGGCGCGACGCCACCGCGAACACCTCGGGGTCCAAGAACGGCACCCGCAGCTCCAGTGAATTGGCCATCGTCATCTTGTCGGCCTTGACCAGGATGTCGCCGCGCAGCCAGGTGAACAGGTCGATGTGCTGCATTCGGGCCACCGGGTCCCAACCGGCGGATTCGGCGTACACCGGGGCGGTGACGTCGGTGTGGGTCCAGTCGGGGGAGAAGCCCGGCAGCACCGCACGCAGTTGCTCGTCCGAGAAGCTGCGTGCGTTGCCGTAGTAGCGCTCTTGCAGCGAGAGCGACCCGCGGTGCAGCAGGCTCTTGCCACGCATTCCCTCGGGCAACGGCCGCGACGCCTTGCCCAGGGATCGGCGCACCGGTGCCGGCAGGTAATCGAACGGTCGCAGCGACAGCGGCTCTCGATAGATCGTGTAGCCGCCGAACAATTCGTCGGCGCCTTCGCCGGAGAGCACCACCTTGACGTGCTTGCGGGCTTCGGCGGCGATGAAGTACAGCGGGACCAGGGCGGGGTCGGCGACCGGGTCGTCGAGGTACCAGACGATCTCGGGCAGGGCCGCGACGAACTCGGCCGGGCTGACCACCTTGACCACGTGCCGGGCACCGATCGCCTCGGCGGAGGCCGCGGCGACGTCGACCTCGGAGAAGCCCTCCCGCTCGAACCCGGTGGTGAAGGTGATCAGTTTGGGGTTGTGGCGCATCGCCAGTGCCGCGATCGCGGTGGAGTCGATCCCGCCGGACAGGAACGCGCCGACGGTGACGTCGGCCCGCATGTGTTTGGCGACCGAATCCTCCAGGACGGCGGTGATCTCGTCGTAGCGCGCCTGCTCGGTGTCGCGGGTGATCGGGGTGGCGTCGAACCGCGGCCGGAAGTAGCGGGTGGCCTCCGGAGTGCCTCCGGGCCGAATCCGGGCGTAGCAACCCGATTCCAGCCGGCGTATGCCGAGGTGCAGCGTCTCCGGTTCCGGCACGTACTGCAGCACCGTGTAATGCTGCAGAGCGCGGGCGTCGATGGCGGTGTCGAAGCCGACCACGTCGGCGAGGTCCAGCAGGCACTTCTTCTCGCTGCCCACCACCGTGCCGCCCGGGCCGGACGCCACGAACAGCGGCTTGATCCCGAACGGGTCGCGGGCGCAGAACAGCTCGCCGGCCACGGTGTCCCACACCGCGAAGGCGAACATGCCGCGCAACCGCGACAGCACCTCGGTGCCCCAATAGTGGTAGCCCGCGACGATCGCCTCGCCGTCGCCGTCGGTGGCGAACACCGCACCGTGCTCGGCGGCCAGCTCTTCGCGCAGCTCCAGGTAGTTGTAGATCTCGCCGTTGAACACCAGTTCGTAGCGCTCCGGCGCCTCTGGCGGACCCCACCGCATGGGCTGGTGCGAATGGGCGATGTCGATGAACGACAGCCGGTTGAACCCGAACACCACCCGGTCGCCGGCCCAGATGCCGCCTGGCTCATCCGGGCCGCGGTGGCGCATCAGGTGGGTTGCGCGCGATACCGCGTCGGCGACTTCGGCCACATCGGGGCCGGGTGTTGTGCCGGCCGGGGCACACACGAAGGCCAGCAGTCCACACATCGGGTCCCAGTATGCCGCACCGGTATCGGCGCTGAACTGCGAAGGCCCATGTAGGCCCGCGCAGAACCGGTGGAGTCAGCTGAGGCGGTCAACACACAGGGTGGCCAACCGGCAGGTACATCGAACCTCGGTGATCCGGGTGGTCTACGCTGCGTAGTATTCGACTGCTCCGCCGGGTCAGTCGGCCCGTTCTGTGACTCGAGGAGGCACCAACGTGACACGTCGCGGGCAGGGCGTTGCACATCGCCGTCTGCGTCGACCGCTGACCGCGGTCAGCGTGCTCGGACTGCTGGCGGTGACGCTCAGCGGTTGCAGCGTCGACTGGACCGATGTGGTCGGCTTCGGCTGGCCCAAGGGCATCACGCCGGAGGCTGAGGCCAACTACCAGCTGTGGATCGGCATGGTCATCGCTTCGGTGGTGATCGGTGGGCTCGTCTGGGGAATGATCTTCTGGTCGATGATCTTCCACCGCAAGAAGGCGACCGACACCGAACTGCCGCGCCAGTTCGGCTACAACATGCCGCTGGAGCTCGGACTCACCGTCCTGCCGTTCCTGGCCGTCGCGGTGATCTTCTACTTCACCGTCGTCGTGCAGGAGAAGATGCTGCACCACGAGCCCAACCCCGAGGTGGTCGTCGACGTCACCGCCTTCCAGTGGAACTGGAAGTTCGGTTACCAGAAGGTCGACTTCCACGACGGCACCATCCGCGGCTACGACGGATCGGACCCGGATCGCAAGGCGGATATGGTCTCCAAGCCCGAGGGCGTGGACGCGCACGGCGAGGAACTGGTCGGGCCGATCCAGGGACTCAACGCCGAGGACCGCACCTACCTGAACTTCGACAAGATCGAGACGGTGGGCACCACCGGCGAGATCCCGGTGCTGGTGCTGCCCAGTGGCAAGCGTATCGAGTTCGTGCTCAACTCGGCCGACGTCATCCACTCCTTCTGGGTGCCCGAGTTCCTGTTCAAGCGTGACGTCATCGCCTGGCCCGAGCGCAACAACCAGGTGAACACCTTCCAGGTCGCCGAGATCACCAAGGAAGGCGCGTTCGTCGGCCACTGCGCTGAGATGTGCGGCACCTACCACGCGATGATGAACTTCGAGGTCCGGGTGGTCTCGCCCAATGACTTCAAGGCCTATCTGGACCAGCGCATCGCCGGGAAGACCAACGCCGAGGCGCTGGAGGCAATCGGACAGGACCCACTGGCGACCACCACGTTCCCGTTCGACAGCCGCCGTGGCCTGCTAGCCCCGCAAGCCAGCAACAAGTAGGGACAACCGCATGCGCATCGAATCCAGGCTGTTCGAGTTCGTCGCCACCTTCTTCCTGGTGGTCGGCGTGATCTACGCGGTGCTGACCGGGAAGTTCGCCACCGGCGGTGTGGAATGGGCCGGCACCACCGCGCTGTTCCTGACCGGCATGATGGCCATGATCGTGGCCACCTTCTTCCGGTTCGTGGCCCGCCGGCTGGACACCCGTCCCGAGGACTACGAGGCGGCCGAAGTCAGTGACGGCGCCGGCGAGCTGGGCTTCTTCAGCCCGCACAGCTGGTGGCCCATCCTGATCGCGCTGTCCGGGTCGGTGGCGGCCGTCGGGATCGCGCTGTGGCTGCCGTGGCTGATCGCCGCCGGCGTGGCGTTCGTGTTGTCGAGCGTGGCCGGACTGGTCTTCGAGTACTACATCGGCGCCGAGAAACACTGACCGGATCTCCGCTGCGGCCGCCGTGTCGACCCGCTTGGGTAGGGTTGCCGATGCACAATGACCAACGGTGGTTGATGTCGACCGCAACCGGTCAGGTCGTGGCGCGGCGGTTTGAAAAGGATAGGCGGGAATGAGCGGGCCGAATCCCCCAGAGGCGGGCTCTGGAGACGAGGGCTCCGGCAACGGTCAGCCGGCCCCGGACGCAGCCGCTGACATGGCCCCCGACGCGGGCGCGGGCGGGGAGATTCAGCCACTGGACGATGTGACGGCCACTCCGGCCGCCGCGCGGGCAGACAGCACCGCGTATTCGCAGGCTTACTCGGCGCCCGAATCCGAGCAGTTTTTGAGCGGCCCCTACGTGCCGGTGGATCCGCGGCTCTACGACTACGACAACTACGACGTGCCCGACGAACCGGAGCCGGGCGCGAAGACACCACGGTGGCCGTGGGTGGTCGGTGTCACCGTGATCATCGCCGCGGTCTCGCTGGTGGTGTCGGTGGCACTGCTGTTCGCCCGCACCGAAACCCGCGATCTGGCCACGCCGGCCACCACGAGCAGCACCGTCTCGGTGCCGCCGGTACAGGACGAGATCACCCGGACCAGCACCAGCACCACGGTGCCGCCGCCTCCGCCGCCGAGCAGCGAGGAACCGCCGCCCCCGCCGCCGAGCAGCGAAGAGCCGCCGCCCCCGCCGCCGCCGCCGAGCGAGGAGCCGGCACCGGAGCCATCGACCACGACGCAGGAGACCACCACGACCACGCCGCCGAAGCCGCTGCAGGTGACGTACTCGGTGACCGGCACCAAAGCGCCGTTCGACCAGATCACGATCACCTACGTGGATGCCTCCGGGCAACGTCGCACCCAGCGCAACGCCTACATCCCCTGGTCGCTGACCCTGACCCCGATCTCCCAGTCGGAGATCGGCTCGGTGGAGGCGACCAGCATGCTGCGGCTGAGCAAACTCAACTGCTCGATCACCAGCAGTGACGGTAGGGTGTTGTTCTCCAACAGCAATGACGCACCGGCGACGAGCTGCGGATGACCGGCGGGAACATGGTAGATCGATTCATTCGACCGGGGCAGTCCCCGGAGGTTACTGACCGCATATTGCTGGGCGCGTGCGCCGCGACCTGGCTGACGCTGCTCGGCATGAGCGTGGCGGCCACGGTGGCGCTGGTAGATCTCGGGCGGGGTTTTCACGAGCCGACCGAGAGCTCGCACAGCGGCCTGCTCTACATCGTGATCGGCGCCTCGGCGTTGGTCATCCTGGCGGCCATCCCGGTGTTGCTGCGGGCGCGCCAGCCCGTCCCGTCGCGGCCTCCAGGATTTCCGCCCCAGGCGCCGGCCAAGCCGCCGCGCCCGACCGCCCAGGACGCTCCGCTTCAGCAGCCCGGGTTCGACGCTCCGGGCCGGCGGGCGGCCGGCACCCGCCAGGTGCTGCCTAATCAGGCTCAAGTGGACCGGGTGTTGCTGCGTGGCATCACACTGCTGGCCATCGCGGTGGGTGGTGCGTTGACCTTGGTCGCCTTGGCCACCTATCTGATGGCCGTCGGCAAGGACACCGGCTCGTGGGTCTGCTACGGGTTGGCGGGGGTCGGCGCTGCCGCCATGCCGGTCATTCCCTGGCTGTACCTACGCAGGCTGGGTGAAGTACTGGAACTGCCGTCTCGGTTCGGCTGAGCGCCCCAACGGCGCCATTGTCGCGGCGTGCTCGGCTACGGCCAGAGCAGCGTCGTTGACCAGCTCGCGTCGCCGTCCCGTTCGTACCGCAGCCTGCGGTGCCGGCGCGTGGCGTCGGCCTGCCAGAATTCGACGGCCTCGGCCCGTACCGCATACGACGTCCACTCGGCGGGCACCAGGGCGGGGGAGCGCTCAAGCTCCAGATGCGCCTTGGCGAGTGCCTCGCTGATCTCTGCCGGATCTGCGTAGGGCTCGCTCTGCCGGCCGGTGAGCACCATCGCCCGAGCGTCTTGCGAGCGGGCCAGGAAGTCATCGGCGGTCACCGCGGGCGGGTCGGGCAGCGCCATGCCGTCGACCCTGACCTGACGGCCCAGCGAGGGCCAGTAAAACGTCAGTGACACAGCGGGATTGCGGGCAAGATCGGCGCCCTTGCGACTGGCCGAGCTGACCCCGAAATGCCACCCGGCGGCATCGACGTCTTTGAGGATCAACACCCGCGCCGACGGCCGCGCCAGGCCCGTCGCGTCCACCGCACCGACCGTCGACAACGTCATCGCATGAGGTTCCGCGACGCCACTGTCGACAGCGTGCAGCAGCCATCGGACGAACAGCGCGACCGGCTCGGCCGGTGCCTGCGCCGGATCGAATTCCGGTGCGGCACCAACCAAAACGGGCAGCCCGCGCAGGAGATCGCGCAGGCTGCCCGATGGTTCGGACCCGTTGTCAGACCTAGGCGATCGCAAGCGCGGCGGAGCCGGGCGAAGCGGGTCGCCGTTGTCAGACCTAGTGGTGACCGTTGGTGTCCCCGCCCTGGTGCTCGGCCAGCGCGGTCAGCGCACGCCGCTCGCTGGCGTGTGCGGCCTCGGTGAGCGCGGCGTCTTCCTCGACCGGGTCTGCCGTCAGGAAGCTGCCACTACCGGGAGCGCCGCCCGAGCCGAGCTTGTTCATCTTCTTGGGCAGCGGCGCGCCGGCGTACTCCAGCGGAATCGGGTGGCCGTGGTCGTCGACCGGGCCCAGCGGCTGGTGCAGCTCGATGTAGGCACCGTGCGGCAGCCGCTTGATGATGCCGGTCTCGATACCGTGCTCGAGCACGTCACGGTCACTGCGCTGCAGGCCGATGCACCACCGGTAGGTGATGAAGAAGATAAACGGCGGCAGCACCACCATCCCGATACGGCCGATCCAGGTCGTCGCATTCAGCGAGATGTGGAACTTCCACGCGATGATGTCGTTCATCGCGGCCAGGGTCAGCACCATGTAGAAGCTGATCGCCATGGCGCCGATCGCGGTACGGACCGGAGCGTCCCGGGGGCGCTGCAGCAGGTTGTGGTGTGCGTAGTCGCCGGTGAACTTCTTCTCCAGGAACGGGTAGACCATCAGCAAGCCGAAGACGCCACCCATGATCAGCGCGACGCCGACCGGACCGGGAATGGTGTGACCGAAGGGGTAGAACTCCCAGGCCGGCCAGAGACGGGCCAGACCCTCGGTCCACATCATGTAGAAGTCCGGCTGGCTACCCGCCGACACCTGCGAGGGGCGGTAGGGTCCCAGGTTCCAGATCGCGTTGATCTGCAGCAACCCGCCCATCAGGCCCAGGATGCCGGTGATCATCGCGAAGAACGCGCCCGACTTGATCGCGAAGACCGGCAGCACGCGCACGCCGACGACGTTGGTCTCGGTGCGGCCCGGGCCGGGGAACTGGGTGTGCTTCTGGAACCACACCAGCGCCATGTGCACGCCGATCAGGGCCAGGATGATGCCCGGGATCAGCAGGATGTGCAGCGCGTAGAGCCGGGGGATCAGGATGGTGCCCGGGAAGTCGCCGCCGAACAGCGCCCAGTGCAGCCAGGTGCCGATCACCGGCATGCCCAGCGTGATCGAGGACAGCGCGGCGCGCAGACCGATACCGGAGAGCAGGTCGTCGGGCAGCGAGTAACCGAAGTAGCCCTCGAACATGGCCAGGATCAGCAGCAGCGACCCAATCACCCAGTTCGCCTCACGCGGCCGACGGAACGCGCCGGTGAAGAAGATGCGCGCCAGGTGCACCATGATCGACGCCGCGAACATCAGCGCGGCCCAGTGATGCAGCTGGCGGACGAACAGGCCGCCGCGGACCTCGAAGGAGATGTCCAGCGCCGATTCGTAGGCCCGCGACATCTGCACGCCGTTGAGCGGCTGGTAGACGCCGTGGTAGATGACCTCGGCCATTGACGGGTCGAAGAACAGCGTCAGGTAGACGCCGGACAGCAGCAAGATGATGAAGCTGTACAGAGCGATCTCACCGAGCAGGAACGACCAGTGCGTCGGGAAGACCTTGTTGAACTGGCGGCGCAGGGCGGCGGCCGGGTGGTACCGGGTATCGATGTCGTCTGCTTGGCGTGCGAGCAGGTCGCCGATTGCAGGGCTCATGAGGTGCGCTCCCAGAAGGCCGGTCCGACAGGTTCGATGAAGTCGCCGTTGGCGACCAGATGCCCATTGGCGTCAATGGTGATCGGCAGCTGTGCCAGGGCGCGAGCCGCCGGGCCGAAGACCGGCTTGGCGAAGTGCAGCGCGTCGAACTGCGACTGGTGGCACGGGCACAGGATCCGATAGGTCTGCTGCTCGAACAGGGAAGAGGGGCAACCCAAGTGCGAGCAGATCTTGGTGTAGGCGAAGAAGTCGCCGTAGTTGAAGCTCTCCTGGCCTTTGCGCTTGACCACCTTGGCCATGTCGTCGGGCCGGATGCGGATCAGCATCACCGGGTTCCGGACGCCCATCATGATCTCGGTGAGCTTCTCGTTCGATTCTTCGGTGGTGCCGTCACCGTCGGACTCGCGCCACGGGAACACCGTCTCCATGCCGCCGGCGTCGAGGTCCTCGGGCCGCATCTTGACGAACGGTGAGTTGGTGCTCTGACCGGTCGCGCGGGCCAGGTAGATGGTCTCGCCGGGGTAGCGCGGGGTCCATCCGGAGGTCCACAGCGCGGCCTTCTTGCCTTCGGCGGTTTCGACGACCGGCTTCCAGGGGTTCTTGATCAGGCCACCGGCGCCGGCCACCAGGGTGCCCAGACCGAATGCGCCGAATCCGACGCCCAGCGACGCGCCCAGCAGCTTGCGCCGCCCGATGGTCGAACCCTCGAACGCGTCGGTCAGCTGGGCCGCCACGGTCTTCCGGTCGATCTCGGGGGAGCTGCCGTCGTGACGGTCCTGGATGGTGATCTCTTCGGGGATGAACTTCTTGACGAACAGCACCGCGCCGATCGCGATACACAGCACCGAGAGACCGAAGGTCAAGCCGTACAGCGGAGTGGCCAGCGAGTAGGCGAAGCCGTTCGGGGACTCCAGCGGTGCGTACTCCCAGGGCCAGAACAGGAAGACCAGCAGCAGGGCCAGTCCGAAGCCGCCACCCGCCAGGAACCAGGCCGCGATCCGGCGCTCGGCGCGCTTCTCGGCCCGAGTGCCCTCGACCGGCCAGCGAGTCTCCTTGAAGACGGTGTTGACGCCGTCGATCTTGCCGCCGAGAGCCAGCAGCTCGTCGTTGGTCATCGTCGCCAGTGCGGCGTCGTCAGGGAGTTCGATCTTGTCGTTGCTGCTCATGAGCGTGCCCCGATCCACATTGCCGCGGCGATGGCTGCGACCATGCCGATAATCCACATCACCATTCCCTCGGGCGCCGGGCCGAACCCGCCAAGCCCGTAGCCGCCCGGATCACGTTCCTCGGTAACGGATTTCACGTAGGCGATGATGTCCTTCTTCTCCTCCATGGAGATCTGCCGGTCGGAGAAGCGCGGCATGTTCTGCGGGCCGGACAGCATCGCGGTCAGGATCTGCTGCTCGCTGGCCGGCTCCAGGTCGGGCGCGTACTTACCCGAGGACAGGGCGCCGCCCCGGCCGGTGAAGTTGTGGCAGGAGGCGCAGTTGAGCCGGAACAGGTCGCCACCGCGGCCCAGGTCGTCGCCGCGCAGCGAAGCCTGCGCGATGCTGCCGTCGGCGTTGCGCACCACGGTGGGGCCGCCGCCGTTGGCCTGAACGTAGGCGCCCAGGGCGTCGATCTGCTTGTCGTCGAAGAACGGGTACGTGCGGGGGGCCTGCGCCTCACCGCGGACCGCGGGCATCCGGCCGCTGGAGACCTGGAAGTAGACGGCGGCTTCACCGACGCCGATCAGGCTCGGACCGCGGCCCACCTCGCCCTGCAGGTTGGCGCCGTGGCAGCTGACACACGAGGTGTCGAACAGCTGCTTCCCGGTGCGCAGCAGGGCCGATGCCGACTCGTCGGCCACCGCAACCTGCGGGGTCGGGGTCAGCAGCGCGGCCATTCCACCGGCTAGGGCCAGGGCGATCAGCAGCAGCAGTCCGCCCGAGGCCCGACGGCGCAGGCGCCGACGGGCGACGGTGTTGTTGTTGCCAGGTCGGGCCCACTTCTTCAGTGTCTTCAACCGGACACTCCTGTTCATCGGGCGGTTGCTCATCGGATGAAGTAGATAGTGGCGAACAGTGCGATCCACACGATGTCGACGAAGTGCCAGTAGTAGGACACGACGATCGAGGCGGTGGCCTGAGCCGGGGTGAACTTGCTCATCGTGGTTCGCAGCATCAGGAAGATGAAGGCGACCAACCCACCGATGACGTGCAGGCCGTGGAAGCCGGTGGTCAGGTAGAAGACCGTGCCGTAGGCGCTCGACGGGATGGTGGTGCCGTGCGCGACCAGGTGGGAGTACTCGTAGGCCTGACCGCAGACGAAGAACAGTCCCATGAGGAAGGTCAGCAGGTACCACCGGCGCAGCCCGAACACGTCGCCACGCTCGGCGGCGAACACGCCCATCTGGCAGGTGAACGATGAGGCGATCAGCACCAGTGTCACCGGTACCGCCAGCGCAAGATTCAGCTCGGTTGGCGGCGGCGGCCAGGCGCCACCGGACTGCGCGCGAGCCGTGAAGTACATCGCGAACAGACCGGCAAAGAACATCAATTCACTGGACAGCCACACGATGGTGCCGACGCTGACCATGTTGGGCCGGTTCAGCGAATGCACACGAGAAGTAATGGCAGTACCCGAGGACCCCACAGCGCTCGTCACCCCGCAAGTATGACGCTATGTAGTTGTAGAACTCCACCCGGGGCTGGCAATTCGTGTGAACTGGTCTTGTCGCTGCTGTTACCGGGCTGTTAGCGCTCTGTCCTCCGCTTGTTTCGGGCCCGGTTTCCGGTTGGCTTTGGTGTCACGGAGGCCGCGTGCGACGATCGGCGCGTGGTCGAGCCAGGTAGTGCGGTGCAGCCGAAAGCGCAGATAGGGCAGTGGCGACAGGTCCTGGGCGGACTGACGTCCGGTAGCGACCTGCCTCGGGGCCAGGCGGCCTGGGCGATGGAGCAGGTCATGTCCGGCGCCGCGACCTCGGCACAGATTGCGGCGTTCGGGGTGGCGATGCAGATGAAGGGCCCCACCGCCGCCGAGGTGGGCGAGTTGGCCGACGTGATGTTGGCCTACGGACGCAAGGTGCCCACCGACAAGATCGGCACCGACACCGTCGACGTGGTGGGCACCGGCGGGGACGGTGCCAACACAGTGAATCTGTCCACCATGGCGGCGATCGTGGTGGCTGCCACCGGAGTGCCGGTGGTCAAACACGGCAACCGGTCGGCCAGCTCGCTGTCCGGGGGCGCGGACACCCTGGAGGCGTTGGGGGTGCGCATCGACCTGGGGCCCGACGAGGTGGCGCGCAGTGTCGCCGAGGTCGGCATCGGCTTCTGCTTCGCCCCGCAGTTTCAGCCGTCGTATCGCAACGCCTCGGTGGCGCGGCGCGAGATCGGCGTCCCGACGGTGTTCAACCTGCTGGGCCCGCTGACCAACCCGGCCCGCCCGCGGGCCGGGCTGATCGGGTGCGCATTCCGGGAGTTGGCCGAGGTGATGGCCGGTGTGTTCGCGGCGCGGCGGTCCAGCGTGCTGGTGGTGCACGGCGATGACGGCCTCGACGAACTGACCACCACCACGACCAGCACCATCTGGCGAGTGCAGGCCGGCACCATCGAACGGCTGACGTTCGACCCGGCCGGTTTCGGGTTCGCCCGGGCGGAGGTGGGCGAGCTGCTCGGCGGGGACGCGCAGGCCAATGCCGAGGAAGCCCGTTCGGTGCTCGGCGGAACCAAGGGTGCGGTGCGTGACGCCGTGGTGCTCAACGCGGCCGGCGCGATCGTGGCGCACGCAGGGCTATCCAGCAGCGCTGAGTGGTTGCCGGCCTGGGAGGACGGGTTGGCGCGCGCGGTCGAGGCGATCGACAGCGGCGCGGCGGAACAGTTGCTGGCTCGCTGGGTCCGCTTCGGCGCTCAGCTCTGAGGCCAGCTGCGCCGATCGGGCCAGCGCCGCCCACGCCATCCACGGCCCGGCCGAGCCGATCGGCGAGCTCCACCCCTCGGGTTCACCCGCCGGTTCGTCGAGCCTCGCTGAACCGCCGGCCCCGTCGACCCGCACGATGCGCACCCCGGGCGCTGCCAGCCAGCGGGCGATGAGCATGGTCTCCTCGACCAGCGCCCCGGCCAGCGGCGCCGGCTCGGGCAGCACCGTCTCGGCTCCCAATGTGATCGCGTCGACCACGGGCATCGGCGGGACACCGCGCGCAGCGCACCCCGCGGCAGCCAGCCGGCCGTGGCGGATCACCGCGAGCTGCCACCCGCCGGTGCCATCCGGCGCCGCGGCCACCAGCTCGGGAAGTGCCGCCAGGGCACGGGCGCGTTGACTGCGCCACAGCGCATCGATGGCTGCCGCGGTGCGGTCGCGTAGCCGTGCCGCACTTTCGTAGTGCCCGCGATCAGCCAGCGCGTTCACCTGCTGCACCGCGGCGCGCAGGGCGGAGTTGTCGGCGCCGTCGAGCAACGCGACCGCACGCCTGACCGCTTCGGCGTACTCGTCTGCGGTGGTGTTCGGCGTCGCCGGGCAAGGGCTGACTTCTGCCGGTGGGCAGCGGTGCCGACCGGTTCGGCTCAATCGCGTTGTGCAGGTTCGCAGTCCGGTGAACCGCGAGAACAGGGCGGCGGTCTCGGCGGCGTCAGCTCGCGAACGGAACGGACCGACGGCCCGGTCGTGGCGTGGCGAGCGCACCACGGTCAGCCGGGGGAAAGCCTCGCCGGACAGGGTGATCCACCACCACCGGCGGGGAAACTTCGATCGCCGGTTGTAGGGCGGAGCCGCCGCGGCCAGCAGTCGCAGTTCGCGCACCCCGGCCTCCAACGGATGCGCGCATTCGACATGATCGATCCGGGTGGCCAGCGCCACCATCTCGGCGATGCGGCTACGGCGTTCGGAACCGTTGAAATACTGCGCGACCCGGCGGCGCAGGTTGGTGGAGGTGCCGATGTAGAGCACTTCGTCGGACGGGCCGCGGAACAGGTAGACCCCGGGCCGGTGCGGCAGCCCGGCGGCCAGGCTGCGCTTGCGGCGCTGAGCCGGTGTCGTGTGCGACAGGTAGGCGCGCAGGTCGACGTAGGTGTTGACCTGCTGATTCCCCAGCCGCTCGATCAGCGCGTGCAGGACGTCGACGGTGGCGCGGGCGTCGTCGAGCGCCCGGTGGGTGGGGGTGGTGCTCACCGCGAACAGTCGGGACAACTCGGCAAGCCGGACACTGGGTGCCTCGTCGCGGCTGAGCACCCGGCGTGCCAACCGCACCGTGCACAGCACCGGGGGCCGCGGCCAGGCCAGATCGCAGCGCTGCGCGGCGGCGGTCAAAAACCCCACGTCGAACCCGGCGTTGTGGGCGACCAGCACCGAGCCGCGGTCGAACCCGGCGAACTCGAGGAAGGACGGCAACACGGCGTCGATCGTGGGCGCCTCGTAGACCATGGCGGTGGTGATCCCGGTCAGCCGGACGATCTGCGGCGGAATGCCGCGCTGCGGATTGATCAGGGTGGCGAACTCGCCCTCGACCACTCCGCCCCGTACCTTGACCGCGCCGATCTCGGTGATGGCGTCCGCTTCGTCGGCCCCTCTTGGCGAGGCCCGGCCGCCGGTGGTCTCCAGGTCCACCACCACGAACGTGGTGTCGCGCAGGGTGGCCGGGGCGGCGTCGAATTCGGCTTCGAACTGGGCTTCGAAAGGCGGGAAGCTCAGCTGCCCGGTGTCAGCGCCGGTGGTCATGGCCGAACCGTAGGCGCACGCACTGACAACAGGACGACCACCAACAGGTTGTCGGTGCCCGGAGTTAGCGTGCCGGCAACTGATGAGAGGAATCGTCATGGGACAGATCTCGGGACACTCGGATGACCGCGGCGCGCGCGGGTCGGATTCGGATCCGATGGTGATCGACTGCGATGACTGTGCGGTGCGCGGACCGGCCTGCCGGGACTGTGTGGTCAGCGTGTTGCTGGGTGTGCCCAACGAGCTCCTCGAGGACGAGCGCGCGGCGCTCGACGTGCTTGCCGAGGCGGGGATGGCGCCGCGATTGCGGTTAGTCCCGATCCGGGGCGAGCGCGGGCGGTCGCGTCGCTCGGGTGTGGCCTGACCAGGGGCGGACCCGGATAAGTGGCCTTAGAAATTTCACAATCCTGACTGTTACAGTCGGCAATTCGTGATGGACAACGACGTTGCCATTCCGTAACCTATTCGAGACCTTACGTTTCGGCGGCGGTACACCCCCTGTACCGCCCTGGGCAGTGTTAAGGATGCAATCTTGGAGCTCGAACGTATGCAGTGGCGTCTGCGTGCTTTGAGGCGCCCTGCCCTCGGCGCCGCAGCCGGTTTGGTAGTCGGTGTCACGACTCTGAGCAGCGTATTGGTCGGAAACGTCCACGCAGACCCCGCCGACGACGCCCTGGCGAAGCTCAGCGAACTGTCCCGGCAGGCCGAGCAGACCACTGAGGCCATGCACACCGCGCAGCTCAATCTCGATGAGAAGCTCGCCGCGCAGCAGGCCGCGGACAACGCACACCATGCCGACCAAGCCGCCCTGGATGCGGCCCGGGACCAGCTGTCCACCTACCGGGCGGCCGTCAACCGCTTCGCCGCCGCCACCTACATGGGTGGCCGGGTCGGCGGCGCCGACGCCATCTTGACCGCCGAGTCGCCGCAACAACTGATCGACAAGCTCGGTGTGCAGCGGGTGGTTGCCAGCGACCTGTCGGTGCAACTGGACCGTTTCCGTGTTGCCAGCGAGCAGGCCGATCAGGCTGAGCAGGCGTCCGCCCAATCGGCTGAGGACGCCCGGACGGCAGCCGAGCAGGCCGCCGCGGTGCGCGCGGAGCTGCAGGCCCGCCAAAGCCGTCTGCAGCTGCAGATCTCGGTGGTGAAGTCCCAGTACTACGCACTGACGCCCGAGCAGCGCACGGCGATGGCCGCGCCCGGCGCGGGACCCGAAGCCGTTCCGGGCGAGCCCGGCCCCGAGGGTGTGCTGCCGGCACCCGGATTCCCGGGATTCCCGATGCCCGGGTCCGACGCGCCGCCCCCGATGGATGTGGCGATGGGCGCCTCCGGTGGCGGAGCCGCCGCGACCGCCGTGCAGGCGGCGTTGACCCAGGTCGGCACGCCGTATGTCTGGGGCGGGGCCGCACCGGGCGGATTCGACTGCTCCGGATTGGTGATGTGGGCGTTCCACCAGGCCGGCATCAACCTGCCGCACTCCAGCCAGGCGCAGGCCAACGGCGGGCAGGCGGTGTCGCTGTCAGAACTGCAGCCCGGCGACGTACTGACCTTCTACTCGGACGCGTCGCACTCGGGGATCTACGTCGGCGACGGCATGATGATCCACTCGTCCACCTACGGTCAGCCGGTCCGGGTGGTCCCGATGACCTCTTCCGGCCCGATCCACAACGCCCGCCGTTACTGAGCGCCGGGGAATCCGCCGCCTGCTCGCGGCGCTGCTGATTGTCGAGTTGATCGGCGGTGTCGCGCTGCTGGGGGTAACTGCTCGCCCGCCGGCAACCGAGCAGCTGGTCGTCGGCGATGACCGCAGCGTCGTTCTGGAGAACCTGGGCGGACAGCGCGGCGAAGAACTGCTGTCGCGAGTGGCTGCCAACATCGGAGCTGCCGTCGACGCGGTCGATGCGTTCTGGGGCACCGACTGGTCGCATCGCATCCAGGTGACGGCCACCGGGTCGGATCGGCAGTTCGTCGAGCTGGCCGGCCACGACAGCGCGGATGTCGCGCAGTGGTCGGATGTCGCCGCTGTCGCGGTCGCCGACCGGGTGGACCCGGAGCGTCGGACAGCAGTTGGTCAGCGCATCGTCTTCGCGCCCGGCGCGGACGCGATGAGTACCCCGGCACTGCGAATTGTGTTGACCCATGAGCTGTTCCACTACGCAGCCCGCACCGACACCGCGTTCGACGCGCCGCGCTGGCTCACCGAGGGGGTAGCCGATTTCGTCGCACGACCCACCGGGGATCGGGCGATCGGGGTGGCAGGACCGGTGCTGGCATTGCCCTCGGATGCCGACCTGGATGCTCCCGGACCGCGCCGGGCGAACGCCTACGACCGGGCCTGGGAGTTCGCTCGATTCGTGGCAGAGCGCTTCGGAACGGCCAAGTTGCGCGAGCTCTATCTGACCGCGTGCGGTCCTGGCCACGTGCCGCCGCCGGTGGCGGTGCAGTTGGTGCTCGGGGTGGATCTGCCCGAGCTGCTCGCCGGGTGGCAGCAGTGGCGGGGTTGACGGCCCGCATCGTCAGCCCGCTGGGCCTGATTGCGCGCTTCCTTCCCGGGCCGCGGGCGGCCCGCATCGTCAGCCCGCTGGGCCTGATTGCGCGCTTCCTCCCCGGGCCGCGGACGGCCCGCATCGTCAGCCCGCTAGCATCCCTGCAGTGAGCCGGGTCCTGCTGGTAACCAACGATTTTCCGCCGCGCCCCGGCGGCATCCAGTGCTACCTGGAGGAGCTGGTGCGCCGCATCTCCGCCAGCGGGCGCCATGACGTCACGGTGTACGCGCCGCAGTGGAAGGGCGCCGAGGCCTTCGACGACGCCGCGAGATCCGCCGGCTATCAGGTAGTGCGTCATCCCGGCACGCTGATGTTGCCGGGCCTGGCGGTCGACTCCCGGATGCGCCGGCTCATCGCCGACGTGGGCGCACAGACCGTCTGGTTCGGTGCGGCCGCGCCGCTGGCGCTACTGGCCAACCGGGCGCGCTCCGCCGGTGCCTCTCGGGTGGTGGCCAGCACCCACGGGCACGAGGTGGGCTGGTCGATGCTGCCGGGGGCCCGATCGGTGCTGCGCCGCATCGGCGACTCCTGCGACACCGTCACCTTCGTCAGCCACTACACCCGCAGCCGGTTCGCCTCGGCGTTCGGCCCCGATGCCGCGCTGGAGCACCTGCCGCCCGGAGTGGACACCGACCGGTTCCGGCCCGACCCCGGCGCCCGCGCCGAACTTCGTGCCCGGCATGGGCTGGGGGAGCGTCCCACCGTCGTGTGCGTCTCGCGACTGGTTCCCCGCAAGGGCCAGGACATGTTGATCAGGGCGCTACCGGCGATCCGGAAACGCGTGGGCGAGGCCACACTGGTGATCGTCGGCGGCGGCCCCTACGCCGAGACGCTGCACAAGCTCGCTGACGAGTGCGGGGTCGCTGATGCGGTCATCTTCACCGGCGGCGTGCCGGCCGACGAGCTGCCGGCCTATTACTCGCTCGGCGACGTGTTCGCGATGCCGTGCCGCACCCGGGGCGCCGGGCTTGACGTGGAAGGCCTGGGCATCGTGTTCCTGGAGGCGTCGGCGGCCGGGGTACCGGTGGTCGCGGGTAATTCCGGCGGTGCCCCCGAAACCGTCCTGCACAACCGGACTGGGCTGGTGGTCGACGGTCGGGCTGTGGAACAGATCGGTGACGCCGTCGCCGGACTGCTCGCCGACCCCGACCGGGCCACAGCGATGGGTGCCGCCGGACGCGAATGGGCGACGGGACATTGGCGCTGGAACACGCTGGCCGGACGAATGGCCGACCTGCTGCAGGCCTGAACCTGTCTCTTATACACATCT
>NZ_JRMM01000091.1:0-17444 GCF_000972905.1 Mycobacterium sp. UM_Kg27 | reverse complement strand
TGTGTATAAGAGACAGGCTCCAGCATGGTGGCGCGGTCGAAACCGGATTCGTAACCGAACTGCTCGGTGGCGTCGGCGCGGAAGTAGACGTCGGGGTAATCGCCGTCAACGATGTAGGCCGATCCGGCGGCCAGCATCTTTTCGACCGACTCGACCACTTCGGCTATGACCTCGGTAACCGCCACATAGTCGCGAGGCGGCAGCACCCGCAAGGCAGTCATGTCAGCGGCGAACAACTCCACCTGGCTGGCCGCCAACTCCTGCCACTGCACCCCGTCACGCTCGGCACGCTCGAGCAGCGGGTCGTCGACGTCGGTGACGTTCTGCACGTAGTTCACCTGGTGGCCGGCGTCGAGCCAGAGCCGGTGAATCAGGTCGAAGACCAGATAGGTGGCGGCGTGGCCGAGGTGCGTGGCGTCATAAGGCGTGATGCCGCAGACATACATGCTGGCCGCCGGGCCCGGCGACACCGGACGCACCTGGCGGTCGGCGGTGTCATAGAGGCGCAGCGCCGGGCCGCGCCCGGGCAGGACTGGAACGGCCGGCGCGGACCACGATTGCATGCCCACGACTGTAAGGCCCACTCGCTACAGGACCGTCCGCCGCATGGCGTCCAACAGGATCGGCGCCACGTCGGGCCGGCACATCAGCAGGTCGGGCAGGTAGGGGTCGGGGCGGTTGTAGCGCAACGGCGACCCGTCGATCCGGGACGCGTGCAGCCCGGCCGCCAGCACCACACCGGCCGGGGCAGCCGAGTCCCACTCCCACTGCCCGCCGGCGTGCAGGTAGGCGTCCACGTCGCCGCGCACCACGGCCATCGCCTTGGCGCCCGCCGAACCCATCAGTACCGGCTCCACCGGCAACACCTCGCGGATGAGCCGGACCACCGCGGGCATTCGGGAAGCGCTGACCGCGACCCGAATGGGGTCCGGCGGTCCGGCAGGCGTGGCGGGCCGGGTGACCGTGTCGGTGCGGAAGACCACGTTGCTCCGGTTGTCGTAGGCCGGCAGTGACACCGCGGCGTCGGTGATGGTGCCAAACCCGTCCGGGCCGCCGCGCTGCCACAGCGCGATGTGCACGGCCCAGTCGTCGCGTCCGGGTGTGGTGAATTCGCGGGTGCCGTCGAGCGGGTCGACGATCCAGACCCGGTCCGACCGCAGCCGGGCCAGGTTGTCCGGGGATTCCTCGCTGAGCACCGCGTCCCCGGGGCGCGCGTCCCGCAGCCCGCGGAGGATCAGCTGGTTGGCCCGGCCGTCGCCAGTGTCGCCCAGATGCCACGGTTGGGCGAAGCCCACCTCGTCACGCACCGCCAGCAAGAGCTTTCCGGCCTCGACTGCCAGTTCGGCGGCCAGCGCCGCGTCGGTCAGCGTCACGAGTGGCAGTATCCCCGACGTGGACTAGAACGCCGGCCAAGGGATCGGGCGATGACGGTTCGGGCCGGGCATCACCGGGTGCTCCAGCAGGTCGGCGACGCGGCGGCGCAGGGCCGTGATCTCGCCGGCGGTCAGATGCGGTTGCAGCGATGCCGCCAGCGGACCGTCCAGCGCCACCAGCAGCCGCGACAGGGCCGGCAACGCCTCGTCGTCCAGGTCGGTCACCGACGTGCCCGCCCAGCCCCACAGCACGGTGCGCAACTTGTCCTGGGTGTGCAGGCTCACGCCGTGGTCGACGCCGTAGACGCGGCCGTCGGTGCCGCACAGAATGTGTCCGCCCTTGCGGTCGGCGTTGTTGATCACCACGTCGAACACGGCGAGCCGGCGCAACCGGATGTCGTCGGCGTGCACCAGGGTGACCGGATCGCCGTTGTGGCCGTAGGCCTGCAACACCGGCAGGTAGCCCGCCGGAACGTGGTCCCCGGGAACCACGTCCACCAGGCCGGGCGCCGACGATGCATCCTGGGCTTGGTCGTCGTCTTCGGGTTGGTCCACCCAGCGCTGCACCATGCCCGGACCCGCCGGACCGTCCCGAATGATGGTGTAGGGCACCAGATTCCAGCCCAACTCAACCGAGATCAGGTGTGCGCCGAGTTCGCGGCCGGCCAGGGTACCGTCGGGGAAATCCCACAGCGGCTGTTCGCCGGCGACCGGCTTATAGACGCAGTGGACACGGTGCTCCCCCAGCCTCGCCTGGCACAGGAAGGTGGCGTTGCTCGCCGAGCGGATGCGGCCCAGGATCTCCAGTTCCCCGGAGTGCAACGCCTCCCGGTCGTCAGATGTCTGTGTCATCGGGCTCATCGTCGGGCCCGAAAGCACCCCGCCGATAGCCGTTGGTGCGCACGCACATGTGACCGGCGGGGTCCAGCGGCTCGTCGCACAGCGGACACGGCGGGCGGCCCGCCGAGATCACCCGGTTGGAGCGGGTGGCGAACTGGCGCGCGGACTCCGGGGTGAGGAACACCCGCACCGCGTCCGGCCCCTCGTCGGTGTCGTCGAGCACCACCGACGCGTCGAATTCAGCATCGCTGACCGCGAGCAGCTCCACCACCACCGTCTGTGCCTCGGAGTCCCAGCCCAACCCCATGGTGCCGACCCGGAACTCCGCGTCCACCGGTGTGACCAGCGGGTCCAGGTCGTCGATCTCGGTGGGTTCGGGCGGCACCGGGGTGCCGAATCGGCGGTTGACCTCCAGCAGCAGCGCACCGATCCGTTCGGAGAGCACCGCGACCTGCTGCTTCTCCAGCACCACCGAGACCACCCGCTCGTCGTGGACGGCCTGCAGGTAGAACGTGCGGTTGCCGGGCTGGCCGACGGTCCCGGCCACGAAACGGTCGGGGGTGCGGAAGACGTGAATAGCTCGGGACATGGCAACTCCAAAATACCGGCAGTTGCGGCGGCCGACGGCATCTGGCTTCGGCGAGGTGGACCTAGGTGGTGGATCCGCCGACTACGGCGTCGCTTTCACCGACGGGGCCGGCCGGTGCACTGTGCACCGCGGCGGCCAACGACGCTCCGGTGTGGTTGAGGTGGATTACGAAGGGGCGCAACGGCGTGTAGCGGATCACGCTCGCCGAGGCCGGGTCGGCGGTGATCCGCTGAAAGCCGTCCAGATGCACGCCGAGCGCGTCGGCGATGACGGCCTTGATGACGTCGCCGTGGGTGCACGCCACCCACAGCACGTCGGCGCCGTGCTGGGAGGCCAGCTGCCGGTCGTGATCGCGGACCGCGGTGACGGCCCGGGCCTGCACCTGCGCCAGCCCTTCACCCTCGGGGAAGATCGCCGCGCTGGGCTGCGCCTGCACCACCCGCCACAGCGGTTCGGCGGTCAGTTCGCTGATCTTGCGTCCGGTCCAGGACCCGTAGTCGACCTCGGCCAGCCGGTCGTCGACGAGGGGATCCAGCCCCAGGGCCGCGGCCAGCGGTTCGACGGTGCGCCGGCAGCGCAGCAGCGGCGAGCGCACCACCGCCTTGATCGGCAGGCCGTCGAGCCGGCCGACGAGCTGCGCGGCCTGCTCACGGCCCAGTTCGTCGAGTTCGACGCCTTCGGTGCGTCCGGCCAGCACCCCGGAGGTGTTCGAGGTGGACCGGCCGTGGCGCAGCAGGATGACGGTCATGGCATGGCCGCCAACGCCCCGGTGGCGAGCAGGATCAGGATCGTGGTCCCGGCGATGACCCGGTACCCGACAAACCAGTACATGGTGTGACTGCTGACGAACCGCAGCAGCCAGCTGATCGCGGCGTAGCCGACCAGGAAGGTGATCACCACCGACACCAGCAGCTGCGGCCCGGTGGCGCTCATTCCTTCGGTGACCGGATTGAAGGCGTTGGGCAGTTCGTGCAATCCCGAGGCGAATACCGCCGGGATGCCCAGCAGGAAGCCGAACCGGGCGGCCAGGGCCCGATCCATGCCCAGGAACAGGCCGGCGCTGATGGTCGCCCCGGAGCGCGAGACGCCGGGCACCAGTGCCAGACACTGCGCGGCGCCGACCAGGAAGCCATCCTTGACGGTCAATTGGTCGGCATGCCGCCGCTGGCGGCCGACATACTCGGCGGCGGCGATCACCAGCGAGAATCCGACCATCGCGGAGGCGATCACCCAGAGGTTGCGTACGTCGCCGCGGATGAAGTGCTGGAACAGCACCCCGACGATCACGATCGGGACGCTGCCGACGATGACGTACCAGCCCATCCGGTAGTCGGTCTTGCGTTCGGCGGGCAGCGGGGTCTTGGCCAGCGCCGAGGCCACCCCGGACAGCCAGGCGGTGGCGATGCGCGCGATGTCCTTGGCGAAATAGACCAGCACCGCGATCTCGGTGCCGATTTGAGTCACCGCGGTGAAGGAGGCGCCGGCGTCACCGGCGAAGAACAGCCGGGAGACCAACGCCAGGTGTCCCGAGGAGGAGACCGGCAGAAACTCGGTGAGTCCCTGGACGATCGCCAGGACTATTACCTGCGGCCACGACATCACAGCCGTCTCGACCACCGATACGACCTCAGTCACGACGACGACCGTACCGGGCTGGTGTCAGCGGGTCAGACCGGATACCACGTCACGCACCGCGGCGGCCAGGCTGCGCTCGTCGGTGACATCGATCTCGAACAGGTGCCGGCTCGCGGTGGCCACCACGTCCTCGTCGTGCGGGACCGGGCCGGCCAGCCGGGGCCGGTAGATGTCCACCACCAGCTTCTGCTGCTCGGTGTGGAAGGAGAAACTGCGGCCGTCACCGACCTCGCCGAAACCACTGGCGAAGGCCCCCGTCCAGATCTCCTCGATGCGGAACTCCGAACATGCCAGCTGCCAGTCATCGACCACAGTCATGGCCGAGAGGTTACACCTAAGCGAACTTATTGTTCGGCCGGACATGCCAGCTTCACCTCGCCGCCTTCCTTAGAATCGGTCTCTGCACCAACCCGCCATCAAGACGAGCTGGAAGAGCTGTCCTGTGCCCAAACGCTCCACCCGCCGGCCACGCCGGTCCCTGCAAGGCCTGTTGCTGCCGCTGCTGCTGCTCACAGCGTGCTCATCCAATCCCATCACCGCGCCGCCGCCCACGATCGCGCCGGCCGAGCCCGCGGTTTCCCCGGTCGCCGCGGTGCGCCCGGCCGGCACCGTGCGGCCGCTGGCCGGCCACGCCACCGGCGCGGTGTTCGACGCGGCGACCAAACTGCTGGCGGTGCTGTCCCCCGGCCCGGACCCGCAGGCCGCCGCCACGCTCGGCCTGGTGGGCGACTCGAGCCGCCCGCCCACCGAGGTGGCGCTGCCGGGTCCGGCGAGCGCACTGGCCGGCGACGGCAACGGCGCGGCCTACCTGTCCGGGAACGGTGGCTACTACACCGTCGACCTGGCCACCCGCGGCATCAAACGCGTCGACGTCGACGGTGCCGCCGGTGTCGAGTTCACCGCGATCGGCCGGCGCGCCGACGGAATCGTGGTGTTGGGCAGTGCCGACGGCGCGGTGTACACGCTGGCCGAGGACGGCACGCGGGTCGCCGAGCGGGCCAAGATCTTCGCCCGGGTCGACCAGATCGTGACCCAGGGCGATATCGCGGTGGTGCTGGACCGCGGCCAGACCTCGGTGACCACCATCGGCACCGACGGCGAGCCGCAGTACGCGCTGCGGGCGGGCCAGGGCGCGACCACGCTGGCCGCCGCGGCGCACGGGCCGGTGCTGGCAGCCGATCCGCGCAGTGGCCGGCTGCTGGTGTACGGCGTGGATCCGCTGATGCTGCACCAGGACTATCCGGTGCCGGATGCCCCCTACGGGCTGGCCGGGTCGGGCGGGTTTGCCTGGGTGTCGCAAACCGGGACGAACACCGTGGTCGGCTACGATTTGACCACCGGAATCCCCGTGGAGAAGGTTCGCTATCCGACCGTGCAGCAACCCAACACCCTAGCCTTGGACGAGAAGTCGGACACCCTGTACGTGGTGTCGGGCTCCGGCGCCGGGGTCCAGGTGATCGAGCACGCCACGAGGCCACAATGACCGCGTTGCGCCCCCGCCGGATGCCGGTCGGCTGGGACACCGACCTGTCCGATGACTACGAATGGATTCCGCTGCGACTGCCGCCGGAGGTCACCCGGATCGGGGCGTCCACCCGGTTGTCCATCGAAGCCGAATACCGAGGTTGGGAGCTGACCCGAGTGCGGTTGTACACCGACGGGAGCAGGCGGGTGCTGCTGCGCCGCAAGAAGTCTTCGGCGACGGCGATCAGCGGCGGCCGCTGCGTCGACCAGCCGGGACTGTAGGCCGATGGGTCTCTACGGCGCAGTGCGCCGGGCGTTCTTCCTGGTGCCGGCCGAGCGTATCCACACTCTCGTGTTCGCGGGGCTGCGCGGCGCCGCCGCGACGCCGCCGGCGCGCCGGGCCCTGCAGCGCCGCCTCGCGCCGCACGATCCGCTGCTGGCCAGCACCGTGTTCGGGGTGCACTTTCCCGGGCCGCTCGGGCTGGCCGCCGGGTTCGACAAGGACGGCCACGGGCTGAACGCTTGGGGTGCAATGGGTTTCGGCTACGCCGAGGTGGGCACCGTAACGGCGGCGGCACAACCGGGCAATCCCGCGCCGCGCCTTTTCCGGTTGCCCGACGACCGCGCGCTGCTCAACCGGATGGGCTTCAACAATCACGGGGCCGCCGCGCTGGCGACCCAGTTGGCGCGACACCGGTCCGACGTGCCGATCGGAGTGAACATCGGCAAGACCAAGGTCACCCCGCCCGAGGGCGCGGTGCAGGACTACCGCACCAGCGCCCGGCTGTTGGCCCCGCTGGCCGACTATCTGGTGGTCAACGTCAGCTCGCCGAACACGCCGGGGCTGCGCGACCTGCAGGCCGTCGAGTCGCTGCGGCCCATCCTGGCCGCGGTGCGTGCCGAAACCACCAAGCCGGTGCTGGTGAAGATCGCCCCGGATCTGGCCGACACCGATCTGGATGCCATCGCCGACCTGTGTGTGGAGTTGGGTCTGGCCGGCATCGTGGCGACCAACACCACGGTGTCGCGCGACGGCCTGGCGACCCCGGGGGTGGCCGAATTGGGGCCCGGCGGCATCTCCGGCCCGCCGGTGGCGCGGCGGGCGCTGGAGGTGCTGCGGCGGCTGTACGCCCGGGTGGGCGACCGGCTGGTCCTGATCAGTGTGGGCGGCATCGAGACCGCCGACGACGCCTGGGAGCGCATCACCGCCGGCGCCTCGCTGCTGCAGGGCTACACCGGCTTCATCTACGGCGGCGGCCTGTGGGCCCGCAACATCCACGACGGTCTGGCCCAGCGGCTGCGCGACGGCGGATTCGCCTCGCTGGCCGAGGCGGTCGGGTCCGCCGCCCGCTAGCGCCCGCTACTTCTGTTCGTAGGTGCCGACGATCACCGCACGCGCGATCGCGTGCATGAACAGGTTGAAGCCCAGGTAGGCCGGGCTGGCGTCCTCGGCCAGCTCCAGCTTCTCGACGTCGACGGCGTGCACCGCAACGTAGTAGCGGTGCGTCCCGTGACCGGCCGGCGGCGCGGCGCCCACGTAGCGGCGCATCCCGGCGTCGTTGACCAGGGTCAGCGCATCGCCGGGCAGCAGGCTGCCGTCACCGGCGCCTTCGGGCAGCTCGGTGCAGGTGGCCGGCAGGTTGGCCACCGCCCAGTGCCAGAATCCCGACGCGGTGGGTGCGTCCGGGTCGTAGCAGGTGACCGCGAAGCTCCGGGTCTCCTCGGGAAAGCCCGACCAGCTCAGCTGCGGGCTGGCGTCTTCACCACCGGCCCCCATGATTCCGCTGACCTGGGCTTTGCCCAGCGACTGGCCGTCGGTCAGCGACGTGGAGGTGAGGGTGAAGGTCGGCAGCTTGGGCAGCGCGGCGTACGGGTCGGGGGTGGTGGTCATGACTGGTCCTCTCGTAGTGGATCAACTTCGTCGTTTGGTCAGCAGTGTGTCAGGAAGTGGTGCAGTACGCGGGTGCCGAACTCCAGTGCGTCAACCGGAACGCGTTCGTCGACTCCGTGGAACAGTGCGGAGAAGTCGAGGTCGGGCGGCAGTCGCAGCGGAGCGAAGCCGAAGCATCGAATACCCAACTTGGCGAACGCTTTTGCATCCGTTCCGCCGGACAGCATGTAGGGCACGGTCCGGGCGTCGGGGTCACAGGCCAGCAGCGCGGCGTTCATCGCCTCGACCAGGTCACCGTCGAAGGTCGTCTCCACCGGCGGCTGGTAGGCCACCCATTCCCGGGTCACGTCGGGGCCGATCAGTGCGTCGACCTCGGCCTCGAACGCCGCCTGGCGCCCGGGCAGCACCCGGCAGTCCACTACCGCCTCGGCCGTCGCCGGGATGACGTTGGCCTTGTAGCCGGCCTGCAGCATGGTCGGGGTCGCGGTGTCGCGCAGGGTGGCGTTGACGATGCGCGAGATCGGTCCCAGCTTCTCGATCATTCCTTCCAGGTCCGGGGAGTCGACGTCGATGGCGTGCCCGGTCTCCTCGCCGACCGCGGCCAAAAACTCCACCACGGCATCGGAGAGCACCAGCGGGAACCGGTGCCGGCCCAGCCGGGCCACCGCCTCGGTCAGGGTGGTGACGGCGTTGTCGTCGTTGATCATCGACCCGTGCCCGGCCCGGCCGTGGGCCCGCAGCCGCATCCAGGACAGCCCCTTCTCCGCGGTCTCGATCAAATACAGCCGACGCTCCCCGCCGTCGCGCCGCGGCACCGTGAGCGAAAAACCGCCGACCTCCCCGATCGCCTCGGTGACCCCGGCGAACAGATCGGGGCGGTTCTCGACGATCCAGTGCGCCCCGTACTTGCCGCCGGCCTCCTCGTCGGCCAGGAATGCGAACACCAAGTCACGCGGCGGGGGGATGCCGGCCCGGGCCAGGTGCCGGGCCACCGCGATCATCATCCCGCACATGTCCTTCATGTCGACCGCGCCGCGGCCCCAGACATACCCGTCCTCGATCGCGCCGGAGAACGGGTGCACGCTCCAGTCGCTGGCCTCGGCGGGCACCACATCGAGATGCCCGTGGATCAGCAGCGCCCCACGGCTTGGGTCGCTGCCTTTGAGCCGAGCGAAGACGTTGCCGCGTCCGGGCGCACCGGATTCGAGGTATTCGGTCTCATACCCCACTTCCTCGAGCTGGCCGGCCACCCAGCGTGCGCAGTCGGCCTCGCCCTTGGTGGTGGCCGGCTCTCCGGTGTTGGAGGTGTCGAAACGGATCAGCGTGCTGACGAGCTCGACCACCTCGCCCACTGCGGCGCCGGCGGGATCGGGGAAATCGGTCACAGCTACCTTTACTACCACTTCACGTTCCTGCGGATCGCGTTGCGAGGGCTGGGTTTGGGTCCAGCGGAGGGCATCCGTTAGCCTTAGCTGCCCGGCCGCGCCGGGTTGGTCCGAGTGGCGGAATGGCAGACGCGCTAGCTTGAGGTGCTAGTGCCCTATTAACGGGCGTGGGGGTTCAAGTCCCCCCTCGGACACGTCCGGCGACACGACTTAAGTCGGCAGTCGCCGTGACTCGCTGAAGATGCGGGTCGTAGTCGAGGCGCAGGCCCAGGCTTGCGTATACCTGAGCGCGTTCCGCCCCGGTTGCCTCACCAAGCACTGCTGACAGCCCGCCCAATTCCTCAACCAACTCGCTGATTTGTGCGGCAGTCATGACGCGAGGTCGCTCCGCTTGCTCAAGACGGACCTTCAGCTCGTCGCGCTCGGCGGTGCGGCGGCGCAATGCAACAGTCAAATCCTCAACGGCCACACCAGACTCCACGGCGGTAACCAGAGCAGCAACCTTCGCATTCGCCTCGCTGAGCTGGCGCCGCAAGGCCGCGTAGCCAGCCCCTGCTACCGGGTCCGCGTCTTGCCCGCGTGCCAAGTCGGCCGGATCGGCCAGGGTGGCGATCCATTCGTCAAGTCGCGCAGTCACCTCATCTTCACGGAGGTAGACGGTGCGCGGGTGATCACTCAGGTCCGCGGGTACCGAACGCGACTTACCGAGCTCACAACGGTAGAGGATGCGTGTTGTTCGCTTCCCGGCGCGGGCAGCGCCCTGCATCCGCCGTCCACATGCGGCACAGAACAGCAGCCCACGCAGTGCATATGGCACTGTTGACTCTCTGCTGCAAACAAGACCGGGACCCCGCCGCGCCTGCATCCGAAGACGAACAGCCTGCGCTAGTTCGTCACGGATCAGCGCTTCATGCGTGCGGCGTTCTGGTGCGATCCAGTCGGCCTCATCACGCCACCGCATACGAGTCTCATACCCCGCAGCGACATCATCGGGGTTGACCAGAACCTCGTATTTCTCCTGCTTGCCCCAAACACGGATACCGCGGTACGCCGGGTTGTCGAGTATCGCGCGGATCGCCGAATGGGACCATCCTCGTGGGTCACGATGCCGATTCCGTGCCGGGTCGTACTGGCTCGGTGACGGTACACCATCGTCGGTGAGCCGTTGCGCGATATAGCGCAGGCCCGCTCCGTCGGCGTACATGCGGTAGATCCGCTCGACGACCGAAGATGTCGCGGGGTCGGGTTCGAGGCGGTGAAGCCGCTGCCCAAGATTGGCCTTGGCAGGGTTTGGATGCGGGCCGGCATCGACGAGCCGGTAACCGTAGGGTGGTCGACCACCGAGATATCTGGCGGTGTCGTGCGCGAGTGCTGACATCGCCGTACGGACGCGCATCTGGATTCGAGCGCGCTCTCCCTTGCTCATGCCGCCGAACAGAGTCATCACCAGGTCGTGTGCCTCGGAGCCGGGATCGACCGCTCCGCCGACCTCGGGTACCCACAGGCCAACTCCGTAGTGCGTGAGGACAGGGAAGGTGAGCGCGAACTGCGGCCCGTAGAACGCACGGGCGGGTTCCCCAATCACTACGGCATCAAAGCTACGGTCCCGACAAGCGACATCAGCAAGCAGACGTGACGCCTCTGGCCTGCGCTTCCACGGCAGTGAACGGCTCTGTCCCACATCGAAGTAGTCGGCGGCGATGAATCCGCCGTGCGGAGTGATCAGGTCCATGGCACGCCGCTTCTGCCAGCTGCGGCTCGCCTCCGGGTCTTGAGCGTCCTCCGTGCTCACTCGGCCATAGAAGGCGAACCTCAGGCTCACGCCACTCCCCTCCCTGATCCAAGCATCCGGTCCCGCACAGCCATTATCACGTGTACCAGCGCGCGGTTGGCCTCGGACGGAAGTCGATATTGGTTGGGCACAACAATTTCAACACCCCCCTCTGACACCGTCGGCGCATCGGGACGAGCGTCACACCCGGAGCGAGCACGTGCTGCTCGGGACCTGTCAGCCATCGCTTCCCCCTGGCGGATCCCATTGTTGATTGCGGGCTTGGCCACGGACTTCGATCAGTCCGATGCGGCGGGTGTGGATGTGTTGGACGGCCGCGGAGTAGATGAGGGTCCGGTCGCCGAGGCTGGTGGGGCCGGCACGATCGAATTCCCATGCCACCAGATCATCGCCATCGGTGGAGTCGAGGCCGAGATCATGTTGGTGCGCAGTGCTTTTTAAACGTTGTTCACGGGTCCAGGCCGCGCGACGTTCGCGCAGCGCGGTCATCGTGGTGGAATAGCGGCGGGATTTGCTGGTGATGTGGCCCCGGTAGCCCAGGGTGTGCAGCCACCGACCGACACCGGCCAGTCCCTTATCGGCGAGTTGGCTGATGGCGGTCAGGATCGCCCGAACGTGGTCGCAGACATCGAGGTCAGCGATGGCCTCGGTGGAGATGCGTCGCGCGCTGATCCCGACGTCAGCTAAGGATTTGGTGACGTATTTCGCGAGGTAGCGAGCTACGCGGCGGCCTGGAAGAACCCCGCCGTGTGGTGAATCCTCCTGCACAGCAGAGCCGTCCGTGCCGGCGTGCCGGTTGTCGATGGGTTGGGTGTCGACTTGTGTGCCGAACCTGATCACCCGTGTCGCTGTATTTGAGGATGAGCGTGTCGCTGTATTTGAGGATGAGTCGGTGACCGTCACGGCCACGGTTCGAACGGCCTGTTGGATGATGGTGGCCAGTTCGGTTGCCGCAAGGGGCGCATGCCAGTCATGACCGCCAGAGTCATCGCTGTCGGGCGGGTCGAGGCGGATCAGGGCATGAATGTGCGGGATGAGCCGGGCTTGCAGTTCGACGACTTTGATGAAGCTGACCTGCACCGCATCCGGGTCGGCGCCCGAAGCACGTAGCTCTCGGCGCAGTGTGCGTCGCAGGGTGATGGTGAAGCGTCGCCACAGTTCGGGCAGGTGCCATGTGAACAGGACATGCCCGGTGTAGTCGTAGCAGTCCGCGCAGATCGGCTGTCCCGCATAGATATCACCTTCGCCGTGGGTTGTGCTGCACCACAGTGGTTTCCCATGCGGGCATCGGCGGTAGCCGCCAGTGTGGTGGTGGTCGCGACACACACGCTGCTTCTTGTCGCCTGCACGCGCGGCGGCGTGAACAGGCCCGTAGCTAGGTGCGGTGAGGGTGACGAACACCTGCGGACGATCGGCCACTGCTGCGGGGATGTTGTGGTGGCCGCCGGCGGTGCCAGCGTGCACGAGCTGCCACGTGTCGCGGGCGTACAGGTCTGAGCACGATGGGCATACCTGTGCGCGGCGGTTGTTGCACCGTGTCCACACCACCCGATCGCGGCCTATCTCGTCGGTACCTCTGAGTTGGATGGGGTGGGCGCAGAAGCCAACAGATTCCGCGCGCCGCCACCACGATTCGAACCCCGTCGAGGACGCGCGGCGCACCATCTGATCCACCACCGCATTGGTGTCGATCGAGCCGGGAACCCCGGGCAACACCAGCGTGGGGGCTGTCGTTGCAGTAGTCACCGTTGACCCCGGGCGGTGTCGGTGCGCCCGCTGTTGGACTGGTTGGTTCGGGTCGCGGCACGAGGTGGCCGGAATCGTGCTGCCAGAGTGGCGATGTCGTGGTCGGCGACGTGAAATGCCCGTACCCGCACCGGTTGGGCCGTGCCATCGATCATCATGTAGCCCACACCGGGAGTGGTGTCGGGGATGTGATCGCAGTCGGCCCCCGCGTCGCGGGCGCCCTGGCCCAAAACCATGGTGGTTTGGGTGGCTTCGGTCAACCGCAACCCGATTCGCACGGTAAACAGCTGCCGCATCGGCAGGGTGTCTTTGGCCGGATCTTGCACCGCTGCCACCACCGAAATGCCGACGGCCCGGCCTTGGGAGAGCAGCAGGCCCAACAGCTGTTCAATTTCGCTGCGCACCTTGCGGTCGGTCACATACGCAGTCAGCGCGGCGATCTCATCGATCACCACCACGAATAACGGCTCAGTCGGAGTCGGGGTGTGCATGCGCGTCTTGCCCCGTAACCGATTGGCGCGGGCGTGCATCACCTCCACTAGTTGCCGCAGCAGGTACAGGGTGGTGCCAGTGGCGTCGTGGGTGAACACCGTGAACATGGGTGCTCCGGCGCCCAGTTCCATGCCGCCTTTCGGGTCGATGACGCAGAGCCGCACTTGTCCGGTTTTCACGGCGGGGGCGAGGCCAGCGATCAGTGACCACAACACTGAACCTTTCCCCGCGCCGGTCGCGCCAGCCACGAGCAGGTGGTGGCCAAGCAGAGGTAGGTGCCACCAGTGGCGGGTTTCGGTGATCCCGACCCGCAGCGACCCCACATCCACCGCAGTCGCCGTCGTGGGCATGGGCAGGGCAATCGGGTCGGCCAGCACGTCGCCGCGCATCAGGGTGATGCGTAGCTCTCCGGGCGCGGTCGCGCGGATGGCGATCCGGTCGGCACGCCAGGCGGCGGCTAGCGCCTCGGATTGCTTGTGCCAATCAGCCAGGGAGTGGCCGGTGACCACTCGCAGCGCCAGGACGTCGGTCGTCTTGCCGATGCGCACCGACTGCAAGGTCGGCACCAAGGTGCGTTCGCCAAGTGTGGCGGTCAGGCCGTGCAGGGTGCACACCGATTGCCAGGTGCGGGTGTAGCGCGACCAGGTCAACCAGCGCCGCCGCACCGGCTCGGTGACCCATCCGTGAAACGATCGCGGGTCCAGCCACGCCCAGCCCGCATACGCGGCAGCGAAAGCAATACCGATGATCAGACCCGCGCGTGAGCCATGGGTAATGGCCATCGCCACGCTGGCGATGATCGGGATGCTGATGGCCGGGAACAGGACCGCCCACCACAGCAGATACCCGGCCGCTTTGAACAGTGAGAGGATGAGGTCGGTGATCCAGTCGTCGTCGTTGGATTGAGAGTTCTTGCTGTTTTTGTAGTTTGATGCCATGACAAGCGTCCCTCTGGTGAGTGAATGGTCGATAGCAGCTCACGTGCTGGGGCGCGACACCCACGAGCGCCGCGCCCCAGCAAATGGGGTTATTTCTGCGCGCGGGACGCTTGATCGCTCGGCGCAGCCGCGGGGTTGGTGGGGGTGATGGCGTCGGCACGGAACGCCACGCCGCTGCGATCACCTTGAGCCCAAGGGATAGCAACCAGACCAGCGACTGAAACAGGTTGGGTGACTGTCACTTTCGGATCCCCGGCGACGGTGACGTTGAGCACTTCACCACCGGTGTCATCCAACGCCAACAGCTGCGCGGCATACAGTGGCACGCCGGTGGCGGTGTCCACTTTTGGGCTGCCGGTCTCGAAGTTCAGCCGCGGCTCGGCCGCTCGGGTGACGATGAACCGTGTGCCTGATGTGTCGATTCTTAAACGCATTGTCCCGCTGTTCCTTTCGTGATCTGTTTGCGCCCCGTTGCGGCGCTGGGCTCAGTTCACGTGGACATCGCGGACGTAGCGAGGGACGTTGGCAGGCATTGCCGACACTGCCGCAGACATTTCGGACACGACAGGGACATGCCCGTGGGCATCGGACGGGCATCACCGCCGCGGGGCGGCGGCAGTCGCATGGCAAACTAGGAACCACGCGCTGAGGATGGACAGGGATGACACGGAAAGATGTGCGCTGAGACGACGGGCGATCAGGACGGCGACGCCGAGGCCGCCACGATCCCCAACGATCGCCTCACCCAACGGCTGCACGCCAAGGGACTCTCCCCACAGAGGTTCGCCACTGCGGTGGGCGTGGATATCAAGACGGTGCGCCGCTGGCTGGCCAACATCGACTACAACGTCCGCGAGGACAACGCCCGCCGCGCCGCTAAGCTGCTTGGCTGCACACCGCACAACCTGTGGCCCAACCAGTATCCTGCCCCTACCGCGAGCGCGCTGGCGACGACGTCGCTGGGTGGTCCGTTCACCGCGACGCTGTATGCCAGCCGCACCCAGCTGCCGATCACGACGTGGCAGCAGCATTTCGGCGACGCCACCACCGGCATCGACATCCTCGTCCTGGCGGCCACGTTCCTGTTTGACACCCTCGACGGCTTCCTCGACATTCTGCTCGACGCCGCCGCCCGCGGTGTGGCGGTGCGGTTTCTCGTCGGGGATCCTGACACTGCCACCACGATCCTGCGCGGCAAGGAGGAAGGCATCGGCGAGGCCGTCATCGCCCGCTGCCGCACGTCCGTGGAGTTGCTCGCCCCGCATGCCGATACCCCGGGGCTGGATATCCGCACCCACGACACCACGCTCTACACGTCGATCTTCCGGGTCGACGACGCCATGATCGTCAACTTCCACATCTACGGCTCACCCGGGCGCAACAACCCCGTGCTTGTGCTGTCGCGCCACCACGAACCACGGCTCTGGGCCACCCTCGAAGACGCTTTCACCCAGGTCTGGGATCGCGCCAGACCGCTCAGCGCGAAAGGCTGAACCCTATGCGAACCGACTACTACAACGACCCCAACGCCCCGCTGCCCAACAGCGTCGTTCCGTCAGCCTCGGCCATCGTCACCGACGAACAGGGTCGTATCCTGCTGATCAAACGCCGCGACAACACCCTGTGGGCGCTACCCGGCGGCGGACACGACATCGGCGAAACGATTGCCGACACCGCCGTCCGGGAAGTCAAAGAGGAAACCGGGCTCGACATTGAAGTCACCGGCCTTGTCGGTGTCTACACCAACCCGCAGCATGTCGTCGCGTTCACCGATGGCGAAGTCCGCCAACAGTTCTCTCTGTCCTTCACCACCAAGGTGCTCGGCGGTACCCTGGCCATCGATCACGAAAGCACCGACATCGCCTGGACCGATCCCGACGACATCCCCAATCTGGACATGCACCCGTCGATGCGACTGCGCATCGAGCACTACCTGCAACACCGCGACAGCCCCTACCTCGGCTAACCGGCTGGGTTTACAGCCAATCGCGTACCCGTCGGACCGCCGCCAACAGTTCGTCGCGCCCCGCGTCGACCGCGCGGTGCACCGGGTCCTCGGGTCCATAGCGGCCCAACACCTCGATCAATCGATCTCGCGGTGATACCGGCGCCCCGTCCGGCCCGGTCGTCAGATCGCAAAAGGTCAACACATCCAGAACATCGCTGGGCGGATCGCTGAACGCCGCTAAACCTGACAAGCCGCGCTCGGCAGCTTCCGCGTGCGCCCCAGTATGGAACGCCACCAGGGAGGCGACCAGCTCCCGAAAACCCGCCGCCCGGGCAAACTCTGCGCCATCGAGCGGATGAAACCCGGTCCGGCGCAACGACGGTGCGTAGCCGATATCGTGCAGCCACGCCGCTGCCACCAAAGAGTCCGCTGTCTGGGCATCGAACCGCCGACTCAGCCGCTCGGCAGTCGTCGCGACACCCCGCACATGCGCCAACCGCCGCAGCTGCCCCACCAGTCGCGTCTCGGCCTCTCGCCGTGCACGCTGCGCCAGCATCCCGCTCACAACCGCCATCCTACGAGTCCCATCGCCATGGCGCAGACCCGCAACTGATGCTCAGCGGAGCCCGGGCCGCCATAGCCCGCGAGGAACCGGCGGCTACCTGCGGGCTTCGCTACGCTCCCTCTGCTCCCGTCCGCTGGCGCTCCCGTCCGCGCCGCTCGCTACGCTTCGCCCTCCGTCCGCCGCCACACAAGCTTGCACACGACGACGAGCGCTGTACATCTCAACGGCCACGGCATCCTGGCACCACGACAAGCCAGGACTGTCCTCGCTCCTCGCCGCATCGAGACGGCGCGGGCAGCAGGCGCGACCAACGCCCGCCTGACCGCCGCTGGCCTGCGATGTGAGAACTTTCTTTACTGCTATCAAGTCGATGGCGGCACGTTGCCACCAGCTCGACACCGCAGCCGCCCGACTCGAACGCCACGTCGACACCATCACCGCCACCGCCGCACCCGAGCTACAGCGTCGGGCCCGACACCGCTGCCACCCTGCTGACCGCCCTCGGCGACAACCCCGCTCGGATCGGCAGCGACGCCGCTTTCGCCAAACTCTGCGGGGTCAGCCCACTGGAAGCCTCCAGCGGCAAAACGATCCGCCACCGGCTCAATTGGGGAGGCAATCGCGACGCCAACCGTGCCCTGCACGTCATCCTGGTGGTGCGCATGCACCGTCACCAGCCCACCCGCGACTACTTCGTTCACCGCCTGGCCGAAGGCAAAACCAAGAACGAGATCATGCGCTGCATCAAGCGTACATCTGTCTCTTATACACATCTGACGCTGCCGA
>NZ_JRMM01000090.1:0-17802 GCF_000972905.1 Mycobacterium sp. UM_Kg27 | reverse complement strand
CTCGGAGATGTGTAATAAGAGACAGGTGCAGCAGCGCTGCACGGAGCAGTTGCTGGCGGTGCAGAGTGCCGCCAAGAACGCGGGCATGGCGCTGGGCGTGCTGCACGACCTGGCAGTCGGCGTCGACGGCGATGGCGCCGATGCGTGGGCCCTGGCCGACGTGCTGGCCGTTGATGCCAGCGTCGGCGCGCCTCCGGATACGTTCAGCCCTCGTGGGCAGGACTGGTGTCTGCCGCCATGGCGACCGGACCGCTTGGCGGCCACCGGCTACCGCGCGGTGCGCGACATGCTGCGGGCCGTCCTGGCCCACGCGGACGGCGTACGCATCGATCACGTCGCCGGATTGTGGCGGCTGTGGTGGATCCCCCCTGGCGAAAGCCCCGACCGCGGCACCTATGTCCACTACGACGCCGACGTCATGCTCGCGGTGCTGGCACTGGAGGCGCATCGCGCCAACGCTGTCGTCATCGGCGAGGACCTGGGAACCGTCGAACCGGAAGTCACCCGCGCGCTGGCCGGCAATGAAATGCTGGGGTGCGCGGTCTCCTGGTTCACTCGCGATGAATCGGCCCCCGGCCAGCCGTTGCTTCCGTCCGCGAAGTGGCCGTCGCGGGTGGCTGCCAGCATCTCTACCCACGACCTGCCCACCGCCGCCGGATTCTTCCGCGCCGAGCATGTGCGGGCACGCGCCGAGCGGGGTCTGCTCGACGACGTGGCGGCCGCACAGTCCGCCGCCGAGCAGGAACGAGCCGAATGGCTTGAGCTACTGCGTACCGAAGGGTTTCTTGAGCATGACGAGATGGCTCCGGATGAGCCGCGGATCATCGACGCCATGCACCGCTTTCTGGCGGCCACCCCGAGCCGGCTGAAACTGGTCTCCCCCTACGACGTGCTGGCCGAGCCTTGTCAGCCCAACCTGCCCGGCACCGTGGATCAGTATCCGAATTGGCGTCTGCCGCTGTCCGCGCCTCTCGAACAGTTGCAGGCCGATCCGCGGATCGCCCGCACCGCCGCGTTGTTCTCGCACGATCACGATGACCAATCGCCTGCCAGGTAATCACGACCGGAATGGGGTACATGTCGAGATATGGCCTTCGACGCGGACGACGAACTTGGTCAGGACGTAGCAGACCCCGGGGCGGGCAGCCATGTCGAGGACGGCATCGTCGAGCACCCGAGCGCGGACGATTTCGGCGACGCCGCGGCCCTGCCGGCGGACCCGGTCTGGTTCAAGCGAGCGGTGTTCTACGAGGTACTGGTCCGGGCGTTCTACGACTCCAACGGGGACGGGATCGGGGACCTGCGGGGCCTGACCGAGCAGCTGGACTACCTGCAGTGGCTCGGCGTCGACTGTCTGTGGTTGCCGCCGTTCTACGACTCGCCGTTGCGCGACGGCGGCTATGACATCCGGGATTTCTACAAGGTGTTGCCGGAGTTCGGCACGGTCGACGATTTCGTCGAATTGCTCGACGCCGCCCATCGGCGCGGTATTCGGGTGATCACCGATCTGGTGATGAACCACACCTCCGACAGTCACCCGTGGTTTCAACAGTCGCGGCAAGACCCGGACGGCCCCCATGGCGACTACTACGTGTGGAGTGACACCAGCGAACGGTACGGCGATGCCCGGATCATCTTCGTCGACACCGAGGAGTCCAACTGGACGTTCGACGCGGTGCGCAAGCAGTTCTATTGGCACCGGTTCTTCTCCCACCAGCCGGATCTGAATTATGACAACCCGGCGGTGCAGGAAGCCATGATCGATGTGCTGCGGTTCTGGCTCAACCTCGGCATCGACGGGTTTCGGTTGGACGCGGTGCCGTACCTGTTCGAGAGGGAGGGGACCAACTGCGAAAACCTGCCTGAGACACATGATTTCCTGAAGCGCTGCCGCAAGGTGGTCGACGACGAGTTTCCCGGCAGGGTTCTGCTGGCCGAGGCCAATCAGTGGCCGACGGACGTGGTCGAGTATTTCGGCAACCCGGACACCGGCGGTGATGAATGCCACATGGCATTCCACTTCCCGCTGATGCCACGCATTTTCATGGCGGTACGCCGAGAGTCACGCTTCCCGATCTCGGAGATCCTGGCGCAGACGCCACCGATACCCCATTTGGCGCAATGGGGAATCTTCTTGCGCAACCATGACGAGTTGACCTTGGAGATGGTCACCGACGACGAGCGCGACTACATGTACGCCGAATACGCCAAAGACCCGCGGATGAAGGCGAATGTGGGGATCCGGCGCCGGCTTGCCCCGCTGCTGGACAAGGACCGCAACCAGATCGAACTGTTCACCGCCCTGTTGCTGTCGCTGCCCGGCTCCCCGATCCTCTACTACGGTGACGAGATTGGGATGGGCGACATCATCTGGCTGGGCGACCGCGACGCGGTGCGCACCCCGATGCAGTGGACACCCGACCGCAACGCGGGCTTCTCCACCGCCAACCCCGGCCGCCTGTACCTGCCGCCCATTCAGGACGCGGTCTACGGTCATCAGTCCGTCAACGTCGAATCGCAACGCGACACCTCCACGTCGTTGCTCAACTGGACGCGCACCATGCTGGCCATTCGACGCCGGTATGACGCCTTCGCCCTCGGCGAATTCCGCGAACTGGGCGGCTCGAATCCGTCGGTGCTGGCCTTCGTGCGGGAGATCTCGGGTGACGACGGGAACACGGTCTTGTGCGTCAACAACCTGTCCCGGTTTCCCCAGCCGATCGAACTGAACCTGCAGCACTGGGACGGCCACATACCGGTGGAACTCACCGGTTCGGTGGAGTTTCCCCGAATCGGAAAACTGCCATACCTGCTCACACTTCCCGGCCACGGCTTCTACTGGTTTCAGCTGTGCGAGCCACGCGAGTCGAAGGAGGACATGTCATGACCGGTGGCACCGGCGAACCAGCGGGCCTGCCGTGGGCGGAATGGCTACCAACCCGACGCTGGTACGCGGGGCGGAATAAGCAATTGGCCCAGGCAGATCCCTTCCTGGTGGTGGAGTTGGGGGGCGGCCTGCAGCTGGTGCTGATCGACGTCGGCTACACCGACGGCACCGCCGATCGCTACCAGGTGATAGTCGGCTGGGACGTGGACCTGGCGCCGGAGTACGCCCAGGTCGCGACGATCGGAACCCATGGCGGGCACACCGCCTCCGACGCTCTCTACGACGCCGCGGCAACCCGAGTCTTGTTGTCACTGATCGATTCGGCAGCCCGGCGGGGCGACGTCACGTTCACACCGGAGCCGGGGGCCACGCTGCCGGTTCGCGCCGAGTCCCGCGTATCGGAAGCCGAGCAGAGCAACACCAGCGTCATCGTCGAGGAAAAAGTGGTCCTCAAGGTGTTCCGGCGGATCAGAGATGGGATCAATCCGGATATCGAGCTCAACGCAGCGCTGGGCCGAGCCGCCAACCACCACGTACCGCGACTGTTCGGCTCCTACCAGATCGAGTTGCCGGGCGACTCTGGCGTGTTGCCCTATGCGCTGGGAATGGTCAGCGAATACGCGTTGAACTCGGCCGAAGGCTGGGCGATGGCGACCGCGAGCGTGCGCGACCTGTTCGCCGAAGCCGATCTGTACGCCTACGAAGTGGGCGGCGACTTCGCCGGTGAGTCGTACCGCCTCGGTGAGGCTGTCGCATCGGTGCACCGGACACTGGCCGACACGCTGGGGACTTCGCAGTCGCTCTTCCCGGCCGAGGCGCTGCTGTCGCGGTTGTCGGCGACCGCGGAGGGCGTGCCCGAAATACGCCCCCACCTGCCCGCTATCGAAGAGCGCTTCGCCGCACTCGCCGGCGAGACGATCACGGTGCAACGAGTCCACGGCGACCTACATCTGGGTCAGGTGCTGCGCACCCCGAACGGCTGGCTGCTGATCGACTTCGAAGGCGAACCCGGCGCACCGCTGCCGGAACGTCGGAGGCCGGACTCTCCGCTGCGCGATGTCGCCGGCGTACTGCGGTCCTACGAGTACGCCGCGTACGGCAAACTGGCCGACCTGTCGCGCGACGGCCAGGCCCGGCAACTGGCCACCCGGGCCCGGGAGTGGCTGGACCGCTGTCGCAGCGCCTTCTGCGAAGGCTATGGCGCGGAGTCCGGCACCGACCCGCGGGATAGCGCAGCGCTACTGGCCGCCTACGAACTGGACAAGGCGGTCTATGAGGCCGGATACGAGGCCCGGCACCGGCCCACCTGGCTACCCATTCCGCTGCGAGCGCTGAGTCGACTCAGCGAGCGGTGATCGCTTGCGCGGCGGGTTCCAGCCACAACGCCGACAGCGGGGGCAGCACCAGTACCGCGGAAGCAGGACGCCCGTGCCGAGGTTCGTCGACGGCATCCACACCACCGAAATTTCCTGCACCGCCGCCGTTGTAGTCGACGGCGTCGGTGTTGAGTATCTCGCGCCACCGGCCCGCGAACGGCAGTCCGAGGTGGTAGTCGGTATGCGCCAAACCGGAGAAGTTGAACACCGCCGCAAGCACCGATCCGTCTGTCGCATAACGCAGGAAGCTCAGCACATTGTTGGCGGAGTCGTTGGCATCGATCCAGGAATAGCCGGCCGGGTTGGTGTCCTCGCTCCACAGCGCGGGGCGGCTGCGGTAGACGGAGTTGAGATCGCGGGCCAAGCATTGGATTCCCGCAGAGAACCCGTCCTGCTCGCCGGGTGAGTCGAGCTGGAACCAGTCCAGCCCGCGTTCCTCCGACCACTCGGCACGCTGGCCGAACTCCTGGCCCATGAACAGCAGTTGCTTTCCCGGATGCGCCCACTGGTAGGCCAGCAGACTGCGCACCCCGGCCGCCTTGGCGTGGTCGTCACCGGGCATCCGGCTCCACAGCGTGCCCTTGCCGTGCACCACTTCGTCATGGCTGATCGGCAGCACGAAATTCTCGCTGTAGGCATAGAGCATCGAGAAGGTCATCTCGTGGTGATGGTAGGAGCGGTGCACCGGGTCGTGACCGAGATAGGAGAGGGTGTCGTGCATCCAGCCCATGTTCCACTTCATCGAAAAGCCCAGTCCACCAAGGCTGGTCGGTCTCGACACTCCGGGCCACGAGGTCGATTCTTCGGCGATCGTGACGATCCCGGGCGCCGATTTGTGTGCCGTGGCGTTCATCTCCTGGAGGAACTGCACCGCCTCCAGGTTCTCTCGGCCGCCGTAGACGTTCGGCGTCCAGCCGCCCTGAGGTCGCGAGTAGTCCAGGTAGAGCATCGACGCCACGGCGTCCACTCGTAGTCCGTCGATGTGAAACTCCAACAGCCAGTACAGCGCATTGGCCACTAGAAAGTTGCGCACCTCAGGGCGACCGAAATCGAACACATAGGTTCCCCAGTCGAGCTGCTCACCGCGCCGCGGATCAGCGTGCTCATACAGCGGGGTGCCGTCGAACCGGCCCAGCGCCCAGGCATCTTTCGGGAAGTGCGCCGGCACCCAGTCCACAATGACTCCGATGCCGGCACGATGCAGCGCGTCCACCAGGAAGCGGAAGTCGTCGGGCGTGCCGAAACGCGCGGTCGGCGCGTAGTACGAGGTGACCTGATATCCCCACGATCCGCCGAACGGATGCTCCGCGACCGGCAGCAGTTCGACGTGAGTGAACCCTTGCTCCACAACGTAATCCGTCAACTCGGCGGCAAGCTGGCGGTAGCTCAACCCAGGCCGCCACGATCCGAGGTGCACTTCGTAGACGCTCATGGCCTCGAACGCCGGGTTTGCGGTGGCCCGCCGATCCATCCAGTCGCCGTCACTCCAGGTGTAGCGATTGGTGGCGACACGCGACGCGGTGTGCGGCGGGGTCTCGGCGGCGAACGCCATTGGGTCAGCCCGCTCGGTGACCACATCGTCTGCGCCGTGCACACGAAACTTGTACAGCCCGTCGAGCGGAAACCCCGGCCAGAACAGTTCCCACACACCGGATGAGCCCAGTGCCCGCATGGGTGCGCCGATGCCGTCCCAGCCGGTGCTGTCACTGATCAACCCGATTCCCTTGGCGTTGGGCGCCCACACCGCGAACGACACGCCCGTCACCGGCCCGTCCGCAGTGGTGAACGTGCGCGGATGAGCGCCCAGAACCTCCCAAAGCTGTTCGTGTCGGCCCTCACCGAACAGGTGCAGGTCGACCTCGCCCAGCGTCGGCAGGAAGCGATACCCGTCGGCCACGATCTGCGGTTCGGCGACGCCGGGATAGTCGATCTGCAGCCGATAGTCGATCAGGTCGGCGAACGGCAGCACCACGGCGAACAATCCGTTGCCCAGGTGTTGCATCGGGACCCGGTCACCGCCCACCACAACCGCCACCGCGCTCGCGCCCGGGCGCAAGGCCCGGATCACGGTGTGTTGGCCGTTGTCGTGGGCGCCCAGGATCGAGTGCGGGTCGTAGTGCACGCCGGACATCAGCCGATCGAGATCCTCGCGGTTCACCTCGAGCCCGCCGGGCTGGTTTTTGATTCGGGTCATCGGGTCTTCACCTCCGATGCAGCAGGTCGGTTCGCGCCTGGGCACTCATCACCGGCATATTGATGATGTGGGCGACCGCTCGGCTCGGATCGAGTCGCACATAATTGTCTTGCCCCCATTGGTATTCCTCCCCGGTGATTTCGTCACGCACCCAGAACCGCTCGTAGGGCGCCATGCCCAGCGTCGTCAGGTCGAGCGACAACGTCGCTTCCTCGGCACCGAATGCGTTCAAGGTCACCACCACCAGCACCGTGTCACCGCTGGCCGGGTCGAATTTGCTGTAGGCCAGCAGCGCGTCGTTGTCGACGTGATGGAAATGCAGGGTGCGCAGTTGCTGCAGGGCAGGGTGCCGCCGGCGAATGGCGTTGAGCGCAGCGATGAACGGCTCCAGCGATCTGCCCTCGCGGCGCGCGGCGGCGTAATCGCGGGTACGCAGCTCGTATTTCTCCGAATGAAGGTATTCTTCGCTTCCCTCGTGCAGCGCCTCGTGCTCGAACAATTCATAGCCGGAATACACGCCCCAGGAGGGGCCCATCGTCGCGGCCAGCACCGCGCGGATGGCGAACATACCGGGGCCGTGATGTTGCAGACTGGCGTGCAGGATGTCCGGTGTGTTGACGAACAGATTGGGGCGGCGAAAATCCGCGAATTCGGCTATCTCTTCGCCGAATTCGACGAGTTCGGCCTTGGAAGTTCGCCAGGTGAAGTAGGTGTAGGACTGGGTGAAACCGAGCTTGGCCAGGCCGTACTGTCGTGCCGGCGGGGTGAACGCCTCCGAGAGGAACAGCACATCGGGTTCGGCGGCCTTCACTTTCGTGATCAACCATGCCCAGAACCCGGGTGGCTTGGTATGCGGGTTGTCGACCCGGAATACTTTGACCCCGTGTGAGATCCAGAACTGCACCACGCGGTGGACCTCGGCATACAGGCCGGCGGGATCATTGTCGAAATTCAATGGGTAGATATCCTGGTATTTCTTCGGCGGATTCTCCGCGTAGGCGATCGTCCCGTCCGGCAACTCGGTGAACCACTGACGGTGTTGGCGCACCCACGGGTGATCAGGAGCGCACTGCAACGCCAGATCCAAGGCGACCTCCAGACCGAGTTCGCGTGCCCTGGCAACGAATTGGTCGAAATCATCGACTGCTCCCAAGTCGGGGTGCACCGCATCGTGGCCGCCCTCGTCGCTGCCGATCGCCCATGGTGACCCGACATCGCCGGGTTCGGCCACCGCGCTGTTGTTGCGACCCTTTCGGTGCACCTTTCCGATCGGGTGGATCGGCGGGAGATAGACCACGTCGAATCCCATCTCGGCGATCCGCGGTAGCGCCGACGCGGCGGTGGCCAGCGTGCCGTGCACCGGAGCGCCCGCTGAGTCCCATCCGCCGGTGGAGCGCGGAAACATCTCGTACCAGGAGCTGAAGCGGGCCAGTGGCCGATCCACCCAGACCCGATACTGCTGTCCGCGGGTGAGCAGGTCGCGCAGCGGGTAGCAGGTGAGCAGCTGGGAGATCTCGTCGGACAATGCCGGCGCCGAGCGAACGATCGGGTCGCCGGGATGGCGCAATGCCGCAGCCGCTGCCACGACGGGTTCACGCCGGCTGCGGGGCATCGCCGCGGCGGCACGCTCCAGCAGGTCGGCACCGATCAACAGATCGTTGGATAGTTCGGCCTCGTCCTGGCCGGCGTCCAGCTTGGCGACCACCGCGTCACGCCAGGTGCGGATCGAATCGGTCCACCCGTCGACCCGGAAAGCCCACATCCCGGTCTGGTCGGGAACGAATTCACCGTGGAAGACGTACGGCTCGCCGCCCTCCCGCATCGGAAGCAGCGCCGGCTTTGTTCGAGGCGCTGGAACAGCCGTTTCCTGCTCGTCGAGACGCGTCTGCGACCCCGGTGGAGACTCGCAGCCGAGGTAGCGCACGACCAAGGTCGCCGCGACCACTTCGTGTCCGTCACGCCACACCGCGGCGCGGACCGGCACGGTCTCCCCGACCACTGCCTTGGCGGGTTGCCGGCCGCAGGACACAACCGGCGTAACGCCATCGACCTCGATTCGGCCCGGCACACAGCACTCCGTTCGTCGGCGGCGATTCCGACAGTGGGTACCCCCGGCGACGGAAAGCTACGCTCGGCGACGACCGGCGCGACAGCGGCGAGCTAGCCGCGCGGCAGGCCCAGCAGCCGCTCAGCGGCCAGTGTCAACAGGATCTGCTCGGTGCCTCCGGCGATGGACAGGCACCGGGTGTTGAGGAAGTCGTGCACTTCGCGGCCGGCCACCGCGCCGCCCCCCTCGGCCACATCCATCCGGAACTCGGCCAGCTCCTGGCGGTAGCGCACCCCGATGAGCTTGCGCACCGAGGACTCCGAGCCCGGGTCTTGACCGCCCACCGCGAGCTGGGCGATGCGTTGATCCAGCAGCGAACCCGCCTGCGCGGCGATGATCAGCCGGGCCAGACGCTCGGCGGTGGCGGTGTCGGGTTCGGAATCCGCCAGGGTTTTCAGCAGCTCCTCCATCGGGTTGCCCAGCGCGGTGCCGCCGGCGATCGCGACGCGCTCGTTGGCCAAGGTGGTGCGGGCCAGGCGCCAGCCGTCGTTGACGCCGCCGACCACCTGCTCGTCGGGGACGAAGACGTCATCGAGGAAGACCTCGTTGAACAGGGCCTCACCGGTGATCTCCCGCAGCGGCCGGATGTCGATGCCCTCAGCGGCCATGTCGACCAGGAAGTAGGTGATGCCCTTGTGTTTCGGAGCTTCGGCATCGGTCCTGGCCAGGCAGACGCCCCACTGCGAGTCGTGGGCTCGCGACGTCCACACCTTCTGACCGGTCAGCCGCCAGCCGCCGTCGACTTTCACCGCCTTGGTGCGCAGCGCCGCCAGGTCCGAGCCGGCGCCGGGCTCGGAGAACAGCTGACACCAGAACACCTCGCCGGTCAGCGTGGCCGGGATGAAGCGCTCGATCTGCTCGGGCGTGCCGTGCTCGAGAATCGTCGGGGCTGCCCACCAGCCGACCACCAGGTCCGGACGCCCGACGCCGGCGGCGGCCAGTTCCTGGTCGATCACCAGCTGCTCGGCGGGGCCGGCCGCGCGTCCGTAGGGAACCGGCCAGTGCGGCGCCAGCAGCCCGGATTCGGCCAGCGCCACTTGGTGCTGGTCGGCGGGCAGCGCTGCGATGCGCGCCACCTCCGCGGCGATCTCGGGCCGGACGTCGGTGGCCTCACCGAGGTCGACCTCCAACCGGCGCCGCAGGCCGTCGCGGGTCAGTGCGGCGGTGCGGCGCAGCCACCGTTGGGGTCCGCCCAGCGCCTGCCCGATGCCGTAGGCCCGGCGCAGGTACAGGTGTGCGTCGTGCTCCCAGGTGATGCCGATTCCGCCGAGTACCTGGATGCAGTCCTTGGCGTTGGCCTTGGCGGCGTCGATGCAGATCGCGGCGGCGACTGCGGCCGCGATCGCGAACTGCTGGTCATCGGAATCGGCAGCGGCGCGGGCCACGTCGCTGGCCGCCACCGCGGCCTGATCGGCCCGGCACAGCATCTCCGCGCACAGGTGCTTGATGGCCTGGAAGCTGCCGATCGGCTTACCGAACTGTTCACGCACCTTGGCGTATTCGACCGCGGTGTCCAGCGCCCAGCGGGCGACCCCGGCGGCCTCGGCGGCCAGCACCGTGACCACCAGGTTCTCCACCCGGTGACCGGCCTCCAGGACCACTGCCGGCGCTGCCGTCAACGTCACCTTGGCCAGCGGTCGGGAGAAGTCGGTGGCGGCCAGGGGCTCGACATTCACCCCGTCCGCGCCGGCGTCCACCAGGATCCAGTCCTGGCCGGCCGGCAACAGCAGCAGTCCGTCGGCGGTGGCGCCGAGCACCCGCTCAGCGGTGCCGGAGGCCTGCCCGGCTGCGGCGTCGAAGCTCACCGCCGCCGCGGACGGGTCGGTGACCACGCCGGCAGTCCGCTCGCCGGCTGCCAGGGCTTCAACCGAAGCCGGATCGGTGACCACCAGGGTGGCCAGCGCGGTGGTCGCAACCGGCCCGGGAACCAGGGCCCTGGCGGCCTCATCGACCATCGCGCAGAGGTCTTCGAGGCGCCCACCGGCCCCGCCGGACTCCTCGGGCACCGCCACACCGAACAGGCCCAGGTCGGCCAGCCGCGCGAAAACAGCTCGCCAGGAATCGGTTTCACCCAATTCCGCCGCGCGAATCGCTTCGGCGGTGCCCGCGGCGGCGGCCCAGTCGCGGACCAGCTCGCGGGCTGCGAGCTGTTCGTCGTTGATGGTCACGGACACGCTGGGCTCCTCCGGGTCGAGACGGGCTTGAGAGAGGCGGGTCACGAACACCCCCACCAACCACTAGAACGTGTTCTAATAGTGCCAGCGTCCGAGCGTCAAGTCGAACCGTAATGGCTGGACACGTTGGGTCCGGCCGATGCCGGGAAGCACAAAACTCAACTACGCGATGCGTATCGTTATGGGCCAGGAGACCGACGGAGGGAGCCGCGCAGCACATGTCGTCAGCTGAGGGCACCGCAGGCCGCGGATCGGCCAGCCAACCGCGCGAGGTGGTCAACGTCGCTGTGCTGACCGAATCCGACCTGGGCTCCGAGGCGCAGCGCGAACGCCGCAAGCGCATCCTGGACGCGACGCTGGCGATCGCCTCCAAGGGCGGCTACGACGCGGTGCAGATGCGCGCCGTCGCCGACCGCGCGGACGTGGCTGTCGGCACCTTGTACCGCTACTTCCCGTCGAAGGTTCACCTGCTGGTCTCGGCGATGGGCCGAGAGATCGCGCGGGTAGACACCAAGACGGACCCGGCAACGTTCGCCGCAACCACCCGCCACCAGCGACTGAACCTGGTGGTCAACAAACTCAACCGCGCCATGCAGCGCAACCCACTGCTCACCGAGGCGATGACGCGGGCGTATGTCTTCGCCGACGCCTCGGCGGCCGGCGAAGTCGACCACGTCCAGAAATTGATCGACTCGATGTTCGCCGGGGCCATGAGCGACGGCGAGCCGACCGAGGAGCAGTACCACATCTCCCGGGTGATCTCGGATGTGTGGCTGTCCAACCTGCTGGCCTGGCTGACCCGCCGGGCGTCGGCCACCGATTTCAGCACCCGACTGGACCTGGCGGTCCGGTTGCTGATCGGCGACGACGACAGCCCCAAGGTCTAGGACCGTCACGCCGGCCTGCGGCGTGGGCGCCGCCGTCCCCCGTTAGCCTGAGCGGATGCGCCTCAAGCTCGGCCGCCCCGACATCGGCCGGTACGCCGACCGGTTCGACGTCACACCCGCGGCGCCGGGCGCACCGCTGTCGGTGACGTGGCTCGGCGTGACCAGCATGCTGATCGACGACGGGTCGTCGGCGCTGATGACCGACGGCTATTTCTCTCGTCCCCGTCTGGCTCGGGTGGCGCTGGGCAAGGTATCGCCGTCGGCCGCTCGCATCGACGCCTGCCTGGCCCGGGCCGGCGTGCAGAAGCTGGCGGCGGTGATCCCGCTGCACTCACACATCGATCACGCGCTGGACTCCGCGGTGGTGGCCGAACGTACCGGTGCGACGCTGGTGGGTGGCGAGTCGACGGCCAATGTCGGCCGGGGTCAGGGACTCTCGGCCGATCGCCTGAAGGTCGCGACGCCCGGCACTCCTCTTGCGTTGGGCGCCTACGACGTCACCCTGCTCGAGTCCCGACACTGCCCCCCGGACCGCTTCCCCGGCGTGATCAGCGCCGCGGTGGTTCCACCGGTGCGGGCATCTGCCTACAAGTGCGGTGAGGCCTGGTCGGCATTGGTGGCCCACCGCCCCTCGGGGCGCAATCTGCTGATCCTGGGCAGCGCCGGCTTCATCCCGGGTGCCTTGGCCGGCCGCAACGCCGAGGTGGTCTACCTGGGCATCGGCCAGCTCGGCGTTCAACCCCGGCAATACCTGGTCGACTACTGGAATGAGACGGTGCGCACCGTCGGCGCTTCGACGGTGGTGTTGACCCACTGGGACGACTTCTTCCTGCCCTTGTCAAAGCCGCTGCGCGCCTTGCCCTACGCCGGCGACGACCTCAACGTCACGATGCGGGTTCTGTCCGAGTTGGCCGAGTCCGACGGGGTCGGACTTCACCTGCCCACGGTGTGGCGTCGTGAGGATCCGTGGGCCTGAATCTGGCACTGGCGCTGCTGCTGCTTGCCGTGGTGCTGGGGTTCGCGGTCGCCCGCCCACGGGGCTGGCCGGAGATGTTCGCTGCGGTGCCGGCCGCCGTCGTTCTTGTTGCCACCGGCGCGATCTCGATGCACGACGCAGTCACCGAAGCCGCTACTCTGCTGCACGTCGTCGCGTTCCTGGGCGCGGTGCTGGTCCTGGCGCAGCTCTGTGACGACGAGGGCCTGTTCGAGGCGGCCGGTGCGGCGATGGCACGGGCCGACGTCGGACCACCGCACCATCTGCTGCGCCGCGTGTTCGTCATCGCCGCCGGTCTGACCGCGGTGCTGAGCCTGGATGCGACGGTGGTGCTGCTGACCCCGGTGGTGCTGATGATGGCCCGCCGCCGCCACGCCCCGATGCGACCACACGCGTATGCGACAGCGCATCTGGCCAACACGGCGTCACTGCTGCTGCCGGTGTCGAACCTGACCAATCTGTTGGCGTTCAACCAGGCCGGCCTGTCGTTCGTCAGGTTCACCGCGCTGATGGCCGCGCCGTGGCTGGCCACCACCGCGGTCGTCTACCTGATCTTCCGCTGGTTCTTTCGGGCCGATCTGCGGGCCACGCCGGTGCACCAGCACGCCGGGCCACCACCGCCGATCCCGGTGTTCGTGCTGGTGGTGCTGGGGCTGACGCTGGCCGGCTTCGTGGTCGCCGAGACGTTCGGGTTGCCGGCAGCGTGGGCCGCGGTCGCTGGTGCGGCCGTGTTGGCCACCCGTGGACTGGCGCAGCGGCGCAGCACCCCCGCCGGCATTCTGCGGGCCGCCAACCCCGGCTTCCTGGTGTTCGTGCTGGCCCTCGGCGTGGTGGTGCGGGCCGTCGTCGACAACGGCCTGGGCGCCCAGATGTCCGCGGTGCTGCCGGCGGGATCTGGCCTGGCGGCGCTGCTGGGCATCGCGGCGGTCGCCGCGGTGTTGGCCAACGTTGTCAATAACCTGCCCGCCACGCTGTTGCTGGTGCCATTGGTGGCATCGAGTGGCCCGCTCGCGGTGCTGGCGGTGTTGATCGGAGTCAACATCGGCCCCAACCTCAGCTATACCGGCTCGCTGTCAAACCTGCTGTGGCGCCGGGTGTTGCGCCGCTACGACGTCGCGGCCGGAGTCGGCGAATACACCCGTCTGGGGCTGTGCACGGTGCCGGCCACGCTGCTGGTGGCCGTACTGGCACTGTGGGCCAGCGCGCAACTGCTGGGGGTCTAGCGGTGCGGGCTGCTAGCCCGCCGGGTAAGCCCGTGGCAGCGACATGCCGAGGTCGGCCATGACGGCACGCAGCCGGCTCGGATAGTCGGTGATGAGCCCGTCGACGCCGGCGGCAATCTGTTGCCGCATGGCATCGGCATCATTGACCGTCCACGGGATCACCCGCAGCCCAGCCGCATGTGCGCGTTGAACGAACGCTCGATCGACCATCGAGTAGTCCGGGGACACGATGTCGGCGCCGACCGCCACCGCCCCAGGGATCGGGTCAGGCCCCTGCTCGGCCAGCGCGATTAACGGGATGCCCGGTTCGGCGGCGCGCACCAACGGCAGTGTGCGCCAGTCGAAACTCTGGATCTCGACGGCGTCGAGCTGGCCGGCGGCCCGCACCGCCGCCAGAATCACGTCGACGAGCTGCTGCTGGTTCTCGCCGTCGACCTTGGTCTCGATGTTGTAGCGGACGCCCGTGTGACCTGCGAGCGCGAAGACCTCCGGCAAGGTGGCGATGACGTTGCCCGGCACCACTTCCGCATCCGGAAATCCCGGCAACAGGTGTCCGCAGTCCAGGGTTCGGATCTGGGCGAGGCTGAGATCGGCTACCCGCTTGCCCAGATACGGGAAATCGGGATCGCCGGCGAACACCGGCGCGGTGTCGGCGCACTTCGCCGGCTCGATCACCGGGTCGTGCCACACCAGCGGCTGCGCGTCGCGGGTCAGCACGATGTCCAACTCCAGGGTGCTGACGCCTAACGCGAGCGATTTCGCGAAGGCACGCAGCGATTCCTCGGTGGTCTCGCCTCGGCCGCCACGATGCGCCTGCAGATCAAACGTCGACCGCTGCGCGGCCGCCGTTGCCGAAGGGTTCGCCACCGCAGCCATCAGCACCGCCGCTATGAGTGCACGGCGAATCACCGCCGCTGACGGGCGATCTCGGCCAGCACCACCCCGGCGGCCACCGATGCGTTGAGCGACTCGGTGGGCCCGGACATCGGAATCGACACGATGGCGTCGCAGTTCTGCCGGACCAGGCGGGACAATCCCTTGCCCTCGGAACCGACGACCAACACCATCGGGCTGGTGCCGTCCAACTCATCGACCACGGTGTCTCCGCCGGCGTCCAACCCGACGATCTGCAGGCCGCGATCTGCCCATGCCTTCAAGGTTTGGTTCAGGTTGGGCGCCCGCGCGATCGGAACTCGCGCAGCCGCACCGGCACTGGTTCGCCAGGCCACCGCGGTGACCGAGGCCGACCGACGCTGCGGGATCACCACACCGTGTCCGCCGAATGCCGCGACCGACCGCACGATGGCGCCGAGATTGCGCGGATCAGAGATGTTGTCCAGTGCGACCAGCAGCGGCGGCGCGACATCGCGGCGCGCGGCGGCGATCAGGTCGTCGGGATGCGCGTAGTTGTAGGGCGGAACCTGAAGCGCGATGCCCTGATGCAGGCCGTTGGTGGTCATCTTGTCCAGATCGGACCGCGGGACCTCCAGGATGGGCAAGCCGGAATCGGCTGCCCGAGTAACTGATTCGGTCAGCCGCTCATCGGCCTCGGCGCCCAGCGCCACATACAGCGCGGTGGCCGGGATTCCGGCACGCAGGCACTCCAGAACCGGGTTGCGCCCCAGCACGGTCTCGTTCTCGTCGGTGCGCTTGGCGGTCCGGTACGCGCGCTGTTTTGCCGCACGCTTGGCTGCCTTGGCCGCCGGGTGGTATTCCCGCTGGTGCGCCGGCGGGGTGGCGCCGCGGCCTTCGAGCCCGCGGCGGCGCTGGCCACCGGAGCCGACCGTCGGCCCCTTCTTGGTGCCGGGCTTGCGCACCGCACCCTTGCGCTTGGAATTTCCGGCCATCTACTCAGACCCCTCCACCAGCAGTGACCATTGCGGACCATCCCCGGTGTCGGTGACGTCGATGCCGGCGTCCTTGAGTCTGCAGCGGATCTCATCGGCCAATTGCCAATCCCGTTCCGCGCGAGCGGTTTCCCGGCGTTCCAACTCGGCGCGCACTAAGACGTCGACAGCAGCCAGCGCCGCCGAGGTCTCATCGCGCGATTCCCAGCGCTCGTTGAGCGGGTCGCAGCCGAGCACGTCCATCATCGCCCGGATCGCACCGGCTGCGGCCAGCGCGCCCTCGTGGTCGCCGGAGTCCAGCGCCCGGTTGCCCTCCGCGCGCGTCCGGTGTACCTCGGCCAGGGCGATCGGCACCGACAGGTCGTCGTCGAGGGCTGCGGCGAAGCGGTCCGTCCAGGTGGTGGGAACCACCGCGCCCGCCCGGCTGCGCACCCGGTGCAGGAAGTCCTCGATGCCGACGTAGGCGTTGACGGCGTCGCGCAGCGCGGTTTCGGAGAACTCGAGCATCGACCGGTAGTGCGCACTGCCCAGGTAGTAGCGCAGCTCGGCCGGCCGGACTCGTTGCAGCACCGCCGACATCGACAGCACGTTGCCCAGTGACTTGCTCATCTTCTCGCCACCGAGGGTGACCCAGCCGTTGTGCAGCCAGTAGTTCGCGAATCCGTCTCCGGCGGCGCGACTCTGAGCGATCTCGTTCTCATGGTGCGGGAAGACCAGATCCATCCCGCCGCAGTGGATGTCGAATTCGGCACCGAGGTAGGCACGGGCCATCGCCGAACACTCCAGGTGCCAGCCCGGACGGCCCGGGCCCCACGGCGTGGGCCAACTGGGCTCACCGGGCTTGGCGCCCTTCCACAGCGTGAAGTCGCGCGGGTCGCGTTTACCGGTGGCGACTCCCTCACCCTGGTGCACGTCGTCGATGCGGTGACCGGACAGCTGGCCGTAGTCGGGGTAGCTGAGTACGTCGAAGTAGACGTCGCCGCCGCCGGCATAGGCGTGGCCGCGCTCGATCAGCCGCTCGATCAGCTCGACCATCTGTGTGATGTGCCCGGTGGCGCGCGGTTCGGCCGACGGCGGCAGCACACCCAGCGCCTCATAGGCGGCGGTGAACTCCCGCTCGTGGGTGGCGGCCCACTCCCACCACGGTCGGCCCGCTGCGGCGGCCTTGGTCAGGATCTTGTCGTCGATGTCGGTCACGTTGCGCACGAAGGCGACGTCGTAGCCGCGGGCGGTGAGCCACCGGCGCAATACATCGAAGGCCACGCCGCTGCGGACATGGCCGATATGCGGTGCCGCCTGGACGGTGGCGCCGCAGAGATAGATGGACACATGACCGGGCCGCAGCGGGGCAAATTCACGCACGGCGCCGGTTGCCGTGTCGTGCAGCCGCAGGCTGGGGCGATCGGTCACGACGGGCCAGCTTACCGGGCGCTGGGTTCGCGATCGGCCACGCGCCGCTAGCAGGGGCTTCCCAGGCTGAGGTACCGATGCCCGCATCGGTGGACAGGTGGTGTGACGTGGCATATATTGCGGCAGTGAGTAAACGTCTGGTGGCAGTCTCGGGAGCACTCTTGGCTGCGGTCGCATTTGCAGGTAGCGCGACGGCATACGCCGATGAGCCGAACAACAACCAGCCCCAGCCTCAGCCCGCCGAATTGGTGTCTGCGCCGGTCCAGCCCGCGCCGGCCCAGCCGGAGATCGCGCCGGCCGCCGAAGAGCTTGCGCCGGGCCAGCAGGAGATGCTGCAGGACGCCCAGGCCGAACAGCAGCGCCAGCAGGCCGAGCAGCAGGCCGACCAGATGGGTCAGTCCGCCACCACCGCCAGCGCCAGCACCGCCAGCATGGCTGCGATGGGTCCCCAGATCGGTATGTCCATGGCCATGATGGCGCCGATGGTGGCGATGATGGTGCCTTCGCTGGCCGCACCCCTGTTGACCACGGGACTGACCGGTCTCGCCACTTCCGGCGCGAACAACGGTGCAAACGCGCTTGCCGACGCCGGCTCGGCCGCGGCGACCGACGCCTTGAACTTGGGAGCCCCGGAAATCGGCTCGGCCGCGGCCGAGCCGGCGTCGGCAAGCGCGTTTGCACCGTTGTTCGCGCCGGAAGTGGC
>NZ_JRMM01000089.1:0-17850 GCF_000972905.1 Mycobacterium sp. UM_Kg27 | reverse complement strand
TTGTAGGTGGAGCAGCCCGCCTTGCCGCAAGCCGGCTTGTACCAGTCGCTGTAGAAGCTGGACTGGCCGCCGACCGGCATGATCACCGAGATGCCCGACTGGTAGTACCACTCGAATGCCGGGGTGTTGATGTCCCAGCCGTTGTAGTCGTCCTGGGCCCGCATGCCGTCGAGCAGGTACAGGCCCGGACTGCCGGAGCCACCGGGCTGAAACTGAACCTTGATATCACGGCCCATACCTGCCGAAGGCACCTGCAGGTACTCGACCGGCAGACCCGGCCGGGAGAACGCCGATGCGGTCGCCTCGCTACCTGTCAGGCCGATCAGGCCCGGCAGCGCTGCGGCAGCTACCGCGCCGACCAAAAGTCGGCGTGCCCAGCGCAATCCCTTGCTCACGTCTGTCATTCCTGCCCCTTGTCGTCGTGCTGTGGACCGTTCAATCTCTCGATCGCGACGCCACTTGCGCCACCACTTCGGCATCGGCCCTTACATGCAGCAACGGCCGCAATGTGCAAGTTAAGCGGCCGTCTAGGGATCCGACTCGCATATAGCATACCCGATTCTCGCCCTGGACCCGGTTAGGACAAGTAGGACGACACGCGTAGGCTCCCCTCCGGAAAGCCGACAAGACCACGACAAGACCACACAGTCCTGAGCTGTCCCCGGTTCGTTCCGGCGCCCCGCCGATCCCGTTCACGGGCCCGGCGAAGGCCCTGAGCAGACGCGTTGACATCGCAGATCAGGACGATTGGGGCGCGCGATTTTGGACACCGTACTGGGGCTGGCGATCACGCCCTCGACAATCGGCTGGACCATGGCCGAGGCAGCGGGCTCGGGCTGCCCGACGGTTATCGGTGAAGAGGTGAGTGTCGCAGTCGGCGACGGCGGATCCGATGCAGCAGATCTGGCGGCCCAAGCCGCAGCGGTGGCCGACCGGGTACGCGTCATGCTGGCGGCGCGTGGCGAACGACTCCACGGCGTGGCCGTGACCTGGAGCGATGAAGCCGCCGTCGGCGCCGCGCTGCTGCTCGAGTCGCTGGGGGACGCCGGCTTCGAGCACGTGGTTCCGGTGCGCTACAGCCAGGCCGCGATGTCGCTGGCCACCGGAATCGCAGGACGAGGCGAACGGGCGGCGGTATGTGTCGTCGAAACCGGGGTGGCCACCCTGGTCCTGCCCGACCAGCCGGATTCCGCCGAAGCGTTCGTCACCTCCTGCCCGATCAGCGGCCTCGACGAGGTGACCGGCTGGCTGGCTGACACGGTGACCTCAACAGGTCAGCGACCGGAACTGATCATGGTGGCCGGATCGGTGCGGGGTATGGACCGCCTCGGGCGCCGATTGGAATCCACCCTGTCGCTGCCGGTCTTCGTCCAGGGAGGGGCGTTTCAGGCGTTGGCACGCGGCGCGGCCCAGGCCCTGGCCCCGCAGGCCGAGTTGACGTCGGCGCCGCTCGAGGCGCCCGCGGCCGGCGTGGCGATCGGCAACGTCGGCCGCCGTCGGGTGCCGTCGCTGTCCTACGCCGGAGCGCTGCTGATGCTGGCGGTCGGAGCGGTGACGTTGGTGGCCTCGGTGGCCGCCGCGTTGAGCCTGCAACTCGGCCCGAGCAGGGTGGAGCCGGATGCGACGCCACCGCAGCATGCGACGGTCGCGCGCGTCGCCGTGCCCGTCGCGCCGCCCCCGGCGGCCGCCCCGGCCCTGCCGCCGCCCCCTGCGGCCCCCGCGCTCCCGAACGAGACCCCGGAAGAGGCGCCCGCCGACCTCGGTTCGCTGTGGGATGCGCCGCTGGCCGGCCCGGACCTGCAGGAATCATCTCCGGACGGCGTCCCCTCGCGGCTGGAACGCGTGCGGCACCATCTTTACGGCCTGCCCGGCCGCTGAGTCAGGTCCGGTCGGCCGCGACGGTCGCCGCGAAGGACACCGTCACTTCGTCGGCGACCTGCATAGCCCCCATGAGCATCGAATAGCGCCGCACACCGAAGTCGCTGTGGAGCACCGTGCTGTCGCCGCTCAGCTGCCGCGTGCCACCGCCGGCGTCCGTCACCTCAAGCTCGACGACATGCGGCCTGCTTCGGCCGTGGACCTCCAGCTCGCCGGTGAGCCGATAGCCGTCGCCGGTGGGTTCGATGCTGCTGGACCCGAAACGGATCAGTCGATGCTTCTTGCTGTCGAGGCATTTGAGCGCGTTACTGCGGATCAGCGTCTTCTCCGGTGCGGTCAGCGGAGTCATCCCGCCGTCGCCCTGCAACACGCGCAGTGAATCGACCTCGACAACCAGCTCCACCGCGGTCGGTCGGTCACCGGACCACGAGACGGTTGCCTCCCAGCGTTCCATCACGATGGTGAGCCGATGGCCCATCTTTGCCGCGCGCCCCGCCACATCGGTGCGGACCAGCAGCTGGCCGTGCGATGCGTCGAGCTGCCACTGCGTTCCGGTCATCCGCGGCACTCTAGCGGGCCGGGCGCGCGGGGTTTCCACGGATTCGCGCTGACGTGCGACTACCACCCGTTAGGCTCTGACCCGTCGCCGATGGGTGGCCTGGATCGACAGACTGAGGGCGAAGAATGATTCGTGAACTAGCTGCAGCTGTTTTCGTCGCGGGAGCCGCGGGTGCAGTCGCTGTCAGCGCCGCACCGGACGCCGGTGCCTACCCCGGGGACGTGCCGGGCATGGTTGATGGCCAGCGTCAGGGCGACGCCTGCTTCAGCTGGGAGCGCTTCATCTACGGCCACGGCCCCAACGGCCAGGCGCTGGCTTGCCACTTCATCGCCAATCAGTGGCCGCCCAAGGACACCGGGTTCTGGCAGATCTCCTACCCGCTCTACGGGGTGCAGGAAATCGGTTCGCCGTGCCCGAACCCGCAGTCGGCCGCGCAGTCGCCCGACGGCCTGCCGCTGCTGTGCCTGGGCGCCCGAGGCTGGCAGCCCGGTATCTACACCGGAGGTATCGGTCCCTACTTCCCGCCGGGGATCGCCCAGGTCGGGTGATCGTCGCGGCGTGAGCCGCCCGCCCCATCCGGCAACCAGCGTTCGTTCAGGCAGGTCCACTAGCTTCGATCGGGAAGCTACGTGGGGGAGGTGCCGGAGTTGGCCGGACAGGAGGCGGCGGCGACGGATTCGGTGGTGATCTTCGGGATAACCGGAGACCTGGCCCGCAAGATGACGTTCCGGGCGCTGTACCGGTTGGAGCGTCGCAACCTGCTGGACTGCGCGATCCTGGGAGTGGCCGCCGACGACATCACGGTCGAGGAACTGATCGACCGGGCCGGTGAGGCCATCCGGGAGTCCGGCGAGCAGTTCGATGACGCGGTGTTTCGCCGGCTGGCGAATCGGTTGTCCTACCTGCATGGTGATGTCACCGATACCGCTCTCTACGAGCAGCTCGCCGAACGGGTCGGCGCCGAACGGCAGTGCCTGTACTACCTGGAGATGCCACCGTCACTTTTCGCTCCCATTGTGGAGAACCTGGGCCGGGCGGGCCTGTTGGAGCGGTCCCGAGTGGCGGTGGAGAAGCCGTTCGGCCACGATCTGGCCTCCGCGCGCGAGCTCAATGCCCGGCTGCGTGCCGTGCTGCGCGAGGACCAGATCCTGCGGGTGGACCACTTTCTGGGCAAGCAGCCGGTCGCCGACCTCGAGTATCTGCGATTCGCCAACACCACGCTCGCCGAGTTGTGGGATCGGAAGAGCATCGCCGAAATCCACATCACCATGGCCGAGAACTTCGGCGTCGAGGAGCGCGGCAGCTTCTATGACGCCGTCGGTGCGTTGCGCGACGTGGTGCAGAACCACCTGTTGCAGGTGCTGGCGCTGTTCGCGATGGAGCCACCGGTCGGTCCCGGCGAGGATGACCTCAACGACAAGAAGGTCGAGGTCTTCCGGGCGATGCCGCCGGCCGACCCGGCGAATTACGTGCGGGGCCAATACCGGGGTTACGCCGACGTCTCCGGGGTGGCCGACGGGTCGCGAACCGAGACGTTCGTCGCGCTGCGTCTGCAGATCGAGAATTGGCGCTGGGCCGGGGTGCCGATCTTCCTGCGGGCCGGAAAGGCACTGCCGCAACGGGTTACCGAGGTCCGGTTGTTCACCCGCCGGGTCCCGGCGCTGGGCTTTATGCCGCAACGCGAACGCGCCCAACGCAATCAGATCGTTTTGCGCATCGACCCCGATCCGGGACTGCGGTTGCACCTGGTGGCCCCGGACGATCAGAACGCGCACTCCTGGCGCGACGTGCACCTCGATTCTTCCTTCGCCCGTGACCTGGGCGAACCGATCCGGCCCTATGAGCGGTTGTTGCATGCCGCGATGATCGGCGATCGCCGGCTGTTCGCCCGCGAGGACAGCATCGAGGAGACCTGGCGCATCGTCGCGCCGCTGCTCGAACATCCAGGAAAGGTCCACCCCTACGAGCGCGGTTCGTGGGGTCCTGAGGCCGCGCAGGCGCTGGTGCGCGGCCATCGGAGTTGGCAGGAGCCATGGCTGCCCGAAGGCGGCCCGCCAGGGTAGGAGAGGACAGTTATGCAACTGGGGATGATCGGCCTGGGCCGAATGGGCGCCAATCTCGTTCGCCGCATCGTCGACGGCGGTCACGAATGCGTTGTCTATGACCACAACGCCGACGCGGTCAGCGCTTTGGCCACCGAGGCCAACACCACCGGGGTGTCGTCGTTGGCCGAGCTCGCGGCCCAGTTGTCCGCACCGCGGGTGGTGTGGGTGATGGTGCCGGCCGGTGTCATCACCACGGGGGTGATCGAAGAACTCGCCGGCACCCTGTCGGCGGGCGACATCGTGATCGATGGCGGAAACTCTTACTACCGTGACGATATCGCGCACGAAAAGTTATTGGCCAACAAGGGTATTCATCTTCTCGACTGCGGTACCAGCGGTGGGGTGTGGGGCCGCGAACGGGGCTACTGCCTCATGGTCGGTGGGGATCGGGCGGCGTTCGACCAAGCCGAGCCGATCTTTGCGACCGTGGCTCCGGGGGTGGACGCGGCGCCTCGCACCCCGGGCCGCGAGGGTGAGATCTCGCAGGCCGAGAACGGCTATCTGTACTGCGGTCCGTCGGGGGCCGGGCACTTCGTGAAGATGGTGCACAACGGTATCGAGTACGGGATGATGGCCTCGATCGCCGAGGGGCTGAACATCCTGCACCACGCCAACATCGGCAAGCAGGACCAGCAGGGTGATGCCGAGACCGCACCGTTGAGCAATCCCGAGTTCTATCGGTACGACATCGACATCGAGCAGGTCACCGAAGTTTGGCGGCGGGGCAGCGTAATCGGCTCCTGGTTGCTGGATCTGACCGCCGGTGCGTTGCAGAAGTCGCCGGCGTTGGAGGAATTCGCCGGCCGGGTCTCCGATTCGGGCGAGGGCCGGTGGACCGTTATCGCGGCCATCGATGAGGGCGTTCCCGCCCCGGTGCTCACCACCGCGCTGTACGCGCGATTCGCCTCGCGCCAGCTGTTCGAGTTCGGTGCGAAGGTGCTCTCGGCCATGCGCAAGCAGTTCGGCGGCCACGACGAGAAGTCCGGGTGACCGGCCCGGCCTGAACGACGCCGGCCGTCCGCGCGATCCTGGCCGCTTCCAGCCTTGGCGTGCCAGTATGGGGAATGCCGCGGCGACGGCGGGAAACCCGGGTAACTGGTGCTCCGGTGATGGCCGGTAGCGACAGGGCGACCGTGCGAGTGATCGCCCTGGGCGCGCTGCTGCTCGCGGCCGGCGCCACCACCCGCGGGTACCTTCCCGGTGCCCCGCCCGAGCAGCGCCGCATGAGCGCCGCAAGCACGCTGGAGCCGATTGTGTTGGCGGCGCTGTTGGCGGTGTCGGGCACGATCATCGCCGTCGCTGTCGTGCATCGGGCACGGCATCAACGCGTAGGGCCCGGAAGTGTCGGCCAGTTGTCCCTGACCGCTGGAGCACGAGGAGGACCGGTCTGGCGCGCGGTGCTGATCGTCGCGGCGGCGCTGGTGTTGTGGCTGCTGACGGTCCTGATGCTGGCGAAGCTCGGTGGCGGGCTCCGCGTCGAGCTCGCCACAGAGGTGCCCGGGACGGGTGAGACGCCGCCGGGCACGCCGGGAGCACCGGCCGCGCCGCCGCCGGGCGCACCGGGCGGACTGGCCGGTGGCGGACCCGTCTATCTGCTGACCGTTGCCACCCTGCTGGCTCTGCTGGCGACCGCGGTCGTTGCCGCGCGCGCCCGGCGTCCTCAGTACACAGCTACCGAGGCCAGCGTGATTCCGGCGGCGGACGAACCCGATGCCGGCGAAAACCTGGTTCGTGCGGCCGAACTCGGCCTGGCCCGCATCGTCGATCCCAGTCGTGAGCCACGGGCGGCGATCATCGCCTGTTACGCAGTCATGGAACGCCACCTGGGCGCCGTTCCCGATATCGCACCCCGCGCCTTCGACACCCCCACCGAAGTGCTGGCACGAGCAGTCGAACACCACGCCCTGCCCGCCGCCAACGCTACCCGGTTGGTGGAACTGTTCACCGAGGCGCGCTTCAGCGCCCACCTGATGTCCGAGCATGATCGTGCCGATGCGATAGCCGCGCTGCAGCAGGTTCTGCAGGAATTGCGGAATCAACGATGAAAACGATTGCGCTGCAGGGTGTCCTGCTGATAGTTGCCGCCGAGCTGGTCGCTTTGATGACCCATCAGCGTCAGCTGTTGTTCGCGACGGCGGGCCTCGCGCTCGCGCTGCCGGTATTCGGCATCCGGCGCCTGCTGACCACCGGAGGTTCCGTACCATCCGCAGACCCGGCGGCTACCGACGAGCCCGGTGAGGCGCTACGCCGGTGGCGCTCGGGCACCGAAGCCCGAATCCGCTGGTCGGAATCGACCAGAGCTGACTGGGATCGGCGCTGGCGACCGATCCTGGCGCGGCGGTTCGAGGTCTCCACCGGGCAGGGGAGGGCGAAGGATCCCGCTGCGTTCGCCGCCACCGGGGCGCTGTTGTTCGGGGACGTGTTATGGCAGTGGGTCGATCCCGGCAACGTCGCGCCCACCGGCGACAGCGGGTCCGGCCCCGGACGTGCTGTGCTGGAAGAGATTCTGTGTCGCCTGGAGCAGCGATGAGCACCGGACTCCCGGGTGCGGCGGCCACCACCGGGGAACGCTGCACCGCGGTGCTCGACGAGATCGAACGGGCCGTCGTGGGCAAGCGTTCCGCGCTCACCCTGATTCTGACCACGGTGCTCGCCGGCGGGCACGTGCTCATCGAGGACTTGCCGGGCCTGGGCAAGACCTTGATCGCGCGGTCGTTCGCGGCCGCGCTCGGACTGGATTTCATCCGGGTGCAGTTCACCCCCGACCTGCTGCCCGCCGACCTGCTCGGCACGACTGTCTACGACATGTCCTCGGGTCGTTTCGAGTTCCGGCGCGGGCCGATCTTCACCAACCTGGTGCTGGCCGACGAGATCAACCGGACGCCGCCCAAGACCCAGGCGGCCCTGCTGGAGGCGATGGCCGAAGGTCAGGTCAGCATCGACGGCTACACGCATCGGTTGCCGTCGCCGTTCATCGTGCTCGCCACCGACAACCCGATCGAGTACGAGGGCACCTATCCGCTGCCGGAGGCGCAACTCGACCGGTTCGCGATCAGGCTGCGCCTGGGCTATCTCTCCGAGCAGGGGGAGGCGGCCATGTTGCGCCGCCGCCTGGACCGCGGCGCCGCGCTGCCGACGGTGCGCAAGGTGGTTGACGCCGACGACCTGGTGGCGATGCGGGAGGCGGTGGAACAGGTCAGTGTGCACGACGACGTGCTGCGCTACGTCGTGTCGCTGGCCACCGGAACCCGGCGCCATCCGCAGGTGGCGGTGGGGGCCAGTCCGCGGTCGGAACTCGACCTGGTCCAGCTCGCCCGGGCCCGCGCCCTGCTGCTCGGCCGCGACTACGTGATCCCCGAGGACGTCAAGGCCTTGGCCACGTCGGCGATCGCGCACCGGATCACACTGCGACCCGAGATGTGGGTGCGCCGAGTTCAGGGGGCCGACGTGGTGGAGGAGCTGCTGCGGCGGCTGCCGGTGCCGCGAGCCCCGGAGGCGACACCGACGTGACGCACGACCCCGATCTCTACGAGGCGGATGTTGTGATGCATTGGCGGGCATCCCCGTTCGCCAAGGCGGTGGCCACCGGTGCCGCGCTGGCCCTGGTGCTGGCAGTGGGTGCGTCACGCTGGCAACTGATCGCGTTTGCCGCACCGTTGCTGGCCGTCTTGTGCTCGTTGGGCAGTCAGCGGCCCGTTCCGGGCTTGCGGGTACATGCCACGCCGTCGATACAACGCTGCTTCGAGACCGAGTCGGTCGAATTGACTGTCGGCGCAACGGTATCGGATGCCGACATGGTTCGCGTGGGTCTGGCGGTGTCGGCGCATCCGGCGCTGAGCCTGGAGATCACCGAGTCCAGCGCCGCGGCCGGGAGCCGTAAAGCGGTCACCGCCGTCACCGGGCGCTGGGGCCGGTATCCGATCCGTGCCACCGTGCACGCCGTGGCCCGCGGCGGTCTACTGGCCGGGACCGGAACCGTCGATGTCGCCGAACTCACCGTGTTCCCACTGGCGCCGCCGCAGCCCACGCCGATCCCGCACAGCGACCTGCTCGACCGGGTCGGGACCCATCTGACCCGGCATCCGGGCCGTGGAGTGGAGTACGCCGACATCCGCGCCTACGTTCCCGGCGATCCACTGCGCAGCGTGAACTGGCCGGTCAGCGCACGACGCGGCAGCCTGCATGTCACCCAGCGCCTCACCGATCGTGGCGCCGACGTGGTGGTGCTGATCGATGCCTATCCGCAGCCGGCCGGCCCGGCGACCGAGGCGACCGAGCGGTCCGTGCTCGGCGCGGCGCAGGTGGTGCAGACCGCGCTGCGCAATGGCGATCGAGCCGGGGTCGTCGTCCTTGGGGGTCGCCAGCCGCGGTGGGTCGGTGCGGAGATCGGGCAGCGCCAGTTCTACCGCATCGTCGACGCGGTCCTGGGTGCCGGACAGGGAGTCGAGTCGACCACGGGAACGCTGGCGCCCCGGGCCGCGGTCCCGGCCGGCGCCTTGATCTTCGCGTTCTCCACGCTGCTGGACACCGAATTCGCGCTGGCGCTGACCGATCTGCGGAAACGGGGCCACGTGGTGCTCGCGGTGGACGTGCTGGGCGGCTCGCCGTTCGAGGACGACCTGGACCCGTTGGTGGCCCGGCTGTGGACGCTGCAGCGCAGTGCCATGTATGGCGACATGGCCACCATCGGCGTCGATGTCGCCCCTTGGCCGTACGAACAGCCGCTGGAACAGGCGATGCGCGTGGTGACGCAGCGGCGCAGACCTGCGGCGCCGCGATGACGCTTGCACCCGGACTCGACACGCGCCTGTCGCCGGCGCTGTCCGGCGGGTGCGGTCTGGCCGGCCTGTCGATGGCCGCGGTCGCCGGCTCAGGCGCCGCGGGGACAACGAGGATCGTGGCGCTGTTGTCCGCCGGTGCGGTGCTACTCGGGCTGCGGTGGCGCGGGGCGGCGACGATGGCGGTGGTGCTCGCGGTCGTCGGTATCGGCCTGGCCGATCTATCCAACGTGGCGGCGGCGGTGGCCGGTCTGGCCGCGGTCTGCTACCTCGCGCTGCGGCACCTCGGGACGGTGAGTCCACCGACGATGATCTTTGCCCTCGGGTTCACCGTCGCGGGGTTGGTCGCGACGGTGTTCCCGTGGCAGCTGCCATGGCTACCGCTATTGGCGCCGTTCGCGGTGTTCGGCCTTTATGCCGTTGCCGTACAACCGTTCCTGAGCACGTCTTTGAGCGCCGAGCGTTAGCCGATCAGACGCCCGATGCCTCGTTGAGTGCCTCCAGGGTGCCGGTGGCCTCCAGGTACTCCTGAATCCACCGCTCGATGACCGTCGCGGTCTTCTCTACCTTGGTGAACTGGCCGACGACCTGGCCGACCGGGTTGAACGCGACGTCGACGCTCTCGTTCGGGTACTTGTTCGTGGCCCGCACGGCCATGCCGGAGACCATGTACTGCAGCGGCATGCCCAGCGGCTTCGGGTTCTCCGGAGCTTCCCAGGCCTCGGTCCAGTCGTTGCGCAGCATCCGGGCCGGCTTGCCGGTGAAGGAGCGGCTGCGCACGGTGTCGCGGCTGCCCGCCTTGATGTATGCCGCGTGCTGAGCCTCGGTGTTCGACGACTCCTCGACCATCAGCCACTGCGAACCGGTCCACGCGCCCTGTGCGCCCAGCGCGAGGGCCGCGGCGATCTGCTGGCCGCTGCCGATGCCGCCCGCCGCGAGCACCGGTACGGGTGCGACCGCCTTGACGACCTCGGGCCACAGCACGATCGAGCCCACCTCGCCGCAGTGTCCGCCGGCTTCGCCGCCCTGGGCGATGATGATGTCCACGCCGGCCGCGGCGTGCTTCTGCGCCTGGCGCGCGGAGCCGCACAGCGCGGCAACCTTGCGGCCCGCCTCGTGGATGTGCTTGATCATGTCCGCCGGGGGAGTCCCGAGCGCGTTGGCGATCATCGTCACCTTCGGGTGCTGTAGCGCGACCTCGACCTGCGGGGTGGCGGTCGCCTCGGTCCAGCCGAGCAGCTGCAGGCTGTCGGCGTCGGCGCCCTCAACGGGCACGCCATGGTCGGCGAGCAGCTTCTTGCCGAAGTCGAGGTGCTGCTGGGGGACCAGCTTGCGCAGCGATTCGGCGAGTTCCTCGGCGGACTGCCCGGAGTCCATGCCCTCGTATTTGTTCGGGATGACGATGTCCACGCCGTACGGGTGGTCGCCGATGTTCTCGTCGATCCACTTGAGCTCGATCTCGAGCTGCTCGGGGGTGAAGCCCACCGCGCCCAGCACCCCGAAACCGCCGGCCTTACTCACCGCGACGACCACGTCGCGACAGTGGGTAAAAGCGAAGATCGGGAACTCGATGCCGAGTTCGTCGCAGAGGGGAGTGTGCATGACGGACTCCTTCAGGGGGCCTGGGATCGAAATGAAACGTGTTCTAATTAAGTACCAGACGAGGCATCATGAGGCCAGTCGGGCCTAGGTGCGCTGGTGAAACCTAACACTACCGGCAATCGTGTCCTTGGGCGTCGGGTGGTTCAGCGAGTGGAAAAAGCGCGCAGCACCGCCACCCCGAAGCCGGCGGCGCGTCGGAACGATCGCCCGTCGGTGCGGTCGGGGCCGGTGATGCGCAGCACCGGCCACCCGTGTTCGGCGGCCAGCGCGGCCAGCTGGGGCCGGGGGTTGACCGGCCGTGGTCGGCCTACCAGCGCCATCAGCGCGGCATCCTCGTCGCCGTCGGCATAGAAGAAGCTCTGCGTGAGGTCGACCCCGTTGGCCGTGCAGAAATCCTGCACGGTCGCCGCCTTCTGCGCACCCCACACCACGGGTTTGACGATGTCACCGGTAAGGATGCCCCGCTCGTCGAGCTCGAAGCGGTTGCACAGCACCTGCGCGATGCCCAGGAACCGCGCCACCGGTTCGGCGTGGATGGTCAATGCCGAGGAGCTCAGGACCACGGTGTGGCCGCGCTGCTGATGCGCCCGCACGATCTCGTGCATGTGCGGGTAGATCCTGCTGGCGATGTGGTCGGCGAACAGTCGTGCGCCGACGTCGTCGAGTTCGCTGATTGACTCGCCGCGCAGGTAGCCCGCCGCCCGCACCAGCAACCGTTCGAATTGCATACGCCCCAGGCGATACCGCAGAGCGGCCTCGACGACGCCGAACACCTCACCTGCGCGAGCCTGGCGCCGGCGGATCCGGTCGCCGGCATGTGCGGTGGCGGTGAAACCGGAGACCAACGTGCCGTCCAGGTCGAAGAACGCTCCGATTCGCGCGCCCGATTCGGTGCCGGCGACGTCGGCGATCGGATCACTCGGTACTGCGGTCATCGCCGTCGATGTTACGTCGGGCGCCGGCGGGCCGGGGTGGTCGCGCGCCGCGCCACAGGAGAACGTATCTGGGCAGCTGATAGCGTGTTTGGCCTATGCGAAAAGAGGGTCGGCTTCATGACCAGTGAGACAACCGCGACCGACACGAGGGAACCTTTGTCGGAAAAGGCAGAGCAGCAGGGGTGGCAACGCACTCAGCGTGAGCGTGTCGACGTCTACAGCCGCGGGATCTACCAAGTTCACGCGATCTGGCGCGACAGCACCATCCTCAACGGCGGGGCCCATTACGAGGACGGCGTGCTGCTGGCCTACACCACCGAGCTCGCGAAGATTCAGAGTTGGTTGGCTCGCTGAAACCGGCTCGGTAACTGCCGCGGCTCCGGTTCGCAACGGTTGCATAAACGCCCCTCGTGTCACACAGGCATCAGTTTTCACACGGCTAACTTCGGTCCCGACCTTGTAGTTGTTGGGATTGGGGAGAAGCCATGTCACGAATCCGTAAGTACCTGACCGTCGCGGCCGGCGCCGCCGCCGGTCTGTTCCTCACTGCGCTGGCGTCCAGCGCCACCGCGAACGCCGACACCGTGCCGATCAACCCGGGGCTGTCCGGCGTGGTCGAGCAGATGGTCGCGTCGTCGACGAGCATTCCGCAGCAGTTACTGCAGACCACCACGTCGGCGCTGAGCGGCACCACCTTCGGGCCGCCCGCGGCACCCGGACAGGCACCGCTGGCCACCGCGACGTTCAACGTGCCGCCCTCGCCGAGCGCGATGCCGCAGCAGCAGGCCGCGGCGACCGGCCTGCCCGGATTGGGAAACCTCCCGGCCAGCCTGAGCTCGGTGCTGCCGTTCCCGCTGCCGAACTTCGGTGGTCCGGCCCCGGTGGCCGCGGCACCCACGGCGTTCGCTCCCACCGGATATCTGCCGACCGCTCCGGTCGCTCCGGTGACGCCGATGGAGGTCATGCTGATTCCGGGCTTGCCCTGATACTGACTGCGTAATCTCGGACCGGTGAGCGCACGCGCAGGAATTGTCGTCACCGGTACCGAGGTACTCACCGGACGTGTGACCGACCGGAACGGACCGTGGTTGGCTGACCGACTCCTAGAACTGGGAGTCGAATTGGCGCACATCACGATCTGTGGCGACCGGCCCAGGGACATCGAGAGTCAGCTGCGGTTCCTGGCCGCCGAGGGTGTGGATTTGATCATCACCAGCGGCGGCCTGGGGCCGACGGCTGACGACCTGACGGTCGAGACCGTCGCCAGGTTCTGCGGCCGTGACGTGGTGCTCGACGACGCGCTGGAAGCCCGGATCGCCGAGATCATCAAACCGATGATGGCCCGCTACACCGGTCCGGGCGCACCGGATTTCACGACGGTCCGGGCGGCCAACCGCAAGCAGGCGATGGTTCCGGCCGGCGCGACGATCCTGGCCCCGGTGGGCACCGCGCCCGGCGTCGTGGTGCCCGGCACGCCGACGGTCGTGGTGCTGCCGGGGCCGCCTCGTGAGCTGCAACCGATGTGGCACAAGGCAATCGAGACCGCCGCAGTGCAGGAGGCCTTGGTAGGCCGGACGCACTACGAGCAGCAGATGATCCGAATGTATGGCTTGCCTGAATCGGGCCTGGCCGACACGCTGCGGCATGCGCAGGATGTCATCGGCGATTTCCACCGGCTGGAGATCACCACCTGCCTGCGCCGCGGCGAACTGGAGATCGTCACCCGCTACGAACCGGACGCCGCCGGCGCTTACCAGGAACTGCTGGCATTGCTTCGCGAACGGCATTCCCGGCCGATCTTTTCCGAGGACGGTTCGCAGATCGATGATCTGGTGGCGGCGCTGTTGGCCGGCCGACAGATCGCAACCGCCGAATCGTGTACCGCGGGCCTGCTGGCGGGTCGGTTGGCCGACCCGCCCGGCGCCTCGAACTACCTGGCCGGCGGGGTGGTGTCCTACTCCAACGAGGCGAAGATCGAACTACTCGGTGTCGATCCGGAATTGATCGCCGAGCACGGCGCGGTGTCCGAGCCGGTGGCCGAGGCGATGGCCGCGGGCGCACTGCGCCGCTTCGGCGCCGACACCGCCGTGGCGATCACCGGCATTGCCGGACCTGGCGGCGGAACGCCGGACAAACCGGTGGGCACGGTGTGTTTCTGTGTGGCGCTTGGTGATGGCCGGAAAACCACGCGGACCATCCGACTGCCGGGGGAGCGGGCCGATGTCCGGGAACGCTCGACGACGGTGGCCATGCATCTGCTGTACCGAGCACTGTCAACCGGCTGACTCCTGCCCCCGCCGGTGGTATGAACATCACACCGAGGAGTTGCAGGTGTGAACACACAGTGGGCGTGGCTGAGCGGTTCCGGATATTGGCTGGGGCGGCTGGTCCTCGAACGCGGGATCGCGGCCGTCTACCTGATCGCCTTTGTCGCGGCCGCCCGGCAGTTCCGCGGCCTGATCGGCGAACACGGCATGACGCCGGTGCCGCAGTACGTGCGGCGCCGCCCGTTTCGGCTGACGCCCAGCATCTTTCATCTGCATTATTCGGATCGCTTCTTCGCGTTCGTGTGCTGGCTGGGTGCGGGTATGGCCGCGGCGCTGGTGGTGGGCGCCGGTGAGTTGGTGCCGCTATGGGCGGTGATGGCGATCTGGCTGCTGCTGTGGGCGCTGTATCTGTCGATCGTCAACGTCGGCCAGACCTGGTATGCGTTCGGCTGGGAATCGATTCTGCTGGAAGCCGGGCTGCTGGCCGTCTTCTTGGGCAACGACCGCGTCGCGCCGCCGGTGCTGGTCATGTGGCTTGCTCGTTGGCTGCTGTTCCGCATCGAGTTCGGCGCGGGGCTGATCAAGTTGCGCGGCGACTCTTGCTGGCGCGACCTGACCTGCCTGTACTACCACCACGAGACCCAGCCGATGCCGGGGCCGCTGAGCTGGTTCTTCCACCACCTGCCCAGACCGTTGCACCGAATAGAGGCAGCGGGAAACCATGTCGCGCAACTGGTGGTCCCGTTCGGGTTGTTCGCCCCGCAGCCCGTCGCCGGTGTGGCCGCCGGGATCATCATCATCACCCAGTTGTGGCTGGTCGCCTCCGGCAATTTCGCCTGGCTGAACTGGATCACCATTGTGTTGGCTGCCGCCGCACTCGACCAATCCTGGCTGACCGGAACGGTTTCGGGCCTGCAACCGCCGGACATGCCGCAGGCGCCGATGTGGTTCGCCGTGCTGGTGATGGGGTACGCGGCGGCGGTCGTGGTACTGAGCTACTGGCCGGTGCGAAACTTGGCGTCACGTAATCAGCGCATGAATGCCAGCTTCAATCCGCTTCACCTGGTGAACAGCTACGGGGCGTTCGGGACTGTCGGGCGTTCCCGTCGGGAGCTGGTGATCGAAGGTACTGCGGCGGCGGAGCTCACCGAGCGAACGCCCTGGCGCGAATACCAGTTCAAAGGTAAACCCGGCGCGGTGGATCGACTTCCAAGTCAATGGGCGCCATATCATCTGCGGCTGGACTGGCTGATGTGGTTCGCCGCGCTCTCGCCGCGGTACGGGCTGCCGTGGCGTGACGCGCTGCTGCAGCGGCTACTGCGCAACGACCGGGACACGCTATGTCTGTTGCGCTACAACCCGTTTCCGGACACCCCGCCGCGCTTTGTGCGGATCCTGCTCTACGAGTACCGCTTCACCACCCGGGCCGAGCGGCAACGAGACGGAGCCTGGTGGCATCGCCGCCTGGTCGGCGTCTACCTGTCGCCGGTAGCGGCCGGCGGGTCACCCCAGATACCCGAGTAGTCACCGGTGAAACGCCCTGGACGGTGCCGACCGGAACGATTGGGCCGGGGCGGGGCTACCGGGTATCGACCCACAGGGTGAAGCCCGCCAGCACCAGTGCGACCACGGCCAGCAGTGCCACATCGAGGCCACCCAGCCGCGGTGCCTCCGACCCCTCGGCGGCCAGTCGTCGTTCGCGGGCGATCAGGAACAACGGAAACGTGAAACTGATCGCCGTGAGGAATCCGCCGAAGATATAGGCCCAGACGAACCGCACGTTGTGCTTGCGGGCTTCGGTGATCATCAAGACCGCCGCCGACAGGAACAGCATCAGGATGTCTGCGGTGATCGAGCGCGACGCGGGTGTCACCGCGGTGTCCGGCAGGAACCGGGAAAGAAAGGCTGATCCGTCGTAGGCCAGATTCTGACTCCAGGTGGCGATGAGCGCAGCGACGGCGATCGCGGCGTACAACCCGCAGCGGACCTTGGCAGCTGTATTCATCCGGCCACGTTAGCGTCCACGATCCTGGCGTAGGCGGGGTTTCGCCTCAAAGCTCGAGCAGCACCGTCACCGGGCCGTCATTGACCAGTTCCACCTGCATATGCGCCCCGAACTGTCCGGTCGCCACCTGGGCGCCCAACCCTCGCAGCGCCTCGGCGAACTCGGCGACCAGGGGTTCGGCGACCGGACCCGGTGCGGCAGCATTCCACGATGGCCGCCGCCCCTTGGCGGTGTCGGCAAAGAGCGTGAACTGGCTGACCACCAGAATCGGCGCACCCACATCCGCAGCCGACTTCTGGTTGTCGAGAATCCGCAACTGCCACAGCTTTTCGGCCAGCCGCTGGGCCTTGGCGGAATCGTCGGCGTGGGTCACGCCGACCAGGGCGAGCAGGCCCTGGCCGTCCGGCTCGATCGCGCCGACGGTCTGACCGTCCACTTTGACGCAGGCCGATGAGACACGCTGGACCAGGACTCGCACGGACTCGATGCTAAGTAGGCTTGCCGTGGTGCCTTCCGGGAGGGGTGAGTCGCGTGTCGGTCTTGGTTGCGTTCTCGGTTACGCCGCTCGGCGTGGGGGAGGGGGTTGGCGAGATCGTCGCCGAGGCGGTCCGGGTCGTCCGGGAGTCGGGTCTGCCCAATCGCACCGATTCCATGTTCACCGTGATCGAGAGCGACAGCTGGGCCGAAGCGATGGCCGTGGTGCAACGGGCGGTGGAAGCGGTGGCGGCCCGCTCACCCCGGGTCAGCACGGTGATCAAAGCTGACTGGCGAGACGGCGCGACCGACGCCATGCACACCAAGGTCGAATCGGTCGAACGGCACCTGGCAGCACCGCCGGCTAATTGACCGGCACGTCGAGGATCGGGCGTCCCACGTCGGCGCCGGGGCCGTTGAAATGCCACCATTCCCCGGCGTAGTAGGCCAGGCCACCGGCGCTCATCGCGTCGCGCAGGGCGGCACGCTCGGCTGCGGCACGGGCGCTGATTCCGTCGGCGAATGCCGTTGCGGTCGGCGAGAAGTCATCGAATCCGGTGCCCATCTCCGATAGTCGCCCATTCGCGTCGGCGGTCGTGACGTCGACCGACCGCCCGGTCTCGTGGCTGCGGGCCAGCGAACCCGGCCGGGCCACCCAGTTCGGGTTCGGCACCACCTGGAACATCCGCACCTGCACGTTGTGTGGCCGGTAGCAGTCCCAGAACACCAGAGTCCGGCCTCGGCCGCGCAGTGTGGCGGCCGCGGTCGCCAAACCCGGTGCCAGCGACTCGTGCACGAGGCACCGAGCGTTCGATGGGTAGAGCTGTTCGCCCACGAAGTTGTTCGGGGTGGCATATCGCAGGTCGATGATCGCGTCCGGCACCGCGCTGCGCACGTCGACGAACCCGGCCGCGCGCGCCGGCTCCGACAGCGCCGGCACATCCGATCCCGGCGCGGCGGCCGCGGTACCGGACGTTCCGGCGAGCAGCAGCGCAACAACAAATACGATCCGCAGACTCGGCATCTGCCCATTGTCGCCTGTCAGGCGGCAACCACGATCGTCAGCCGGCTGCCGTCGCGTTCCAGCCGCATACCGGCCCGCCGAGCGACGGCGGCCACCGCGGCGGCATCGTCAGGTTCGGCCCTGGTGGTGGCCAGGGCCCGCGCCAGCTGCCCTTTGTGCGCTTTGTTGAAGTGGCTCACCGAGACTCGCCGGCCATCGGGGTGCTCGGCCTGTCTCTTATACA